>SOJN01000087.1 GCA_004376575.1 candidate division TA06 bacterium
ACTTTCGCCTGTGTCCGACATGACTAAACAGGCCACATTCTTGAGTAATATGCCCGCAATGACACCCGCTCCTGTCATTGCGATGAGCCCGTTAGGGCGAAGAAGCAATCTAAATGTGATGTGAACGGACAGGCACTTTAGAGACTTGTTCTGTGACCATTGAGATTGCTTCGCGCCCTTTGGCCGCTCGCAATGACACCCTTTCTCTGTTTCACAGTAAGTGTTGAAGGAAAGTCTGCTTGTAGCGATGTACAAAGAACATAGTTGTCATTGCGAGGAGCGTGAGCGACGAAGCAATCTCAATGGAGTGCCAAATGAACAAACAGTATTTTGTGTATATAATGACAAACAGACATAACACCGTCCTCTATACTGGAATAACTAGCGATCTGAAGAAAAGAGTATGGGAGCACAAGAAGGGATTAGTGTTGGGTTTTACGAGGAGATACAATATCACCAAATTGGTCTACTACGAAGTATTTGGAAATGTGCTAGACGGCATTACAAGAGAAAAGCGGATCAAGGGTGGTTCCAGGAAGAGGAAGATTCTCTTGATTAAAAGCATGAACAGAGAGTGGCGAGATTTGTATTACGACCTGTGAGATTGCTTCGCGCCCTTTGGCCGCCCGCAATGACACCCGCTCCTGTCATTGCACCTCGACTTCGCTCGGCATAAACTCGGAGCCCGTCAGGGCGACCGCGTGTATCTCGCTTCGCGAGAAACGGGGCAGGCGAAAGCCTTCGTTTGGATTTTCGATTTTCCGGTGGGTCTGGGTATGGTGGTAGAGAATTTCGGGTGCGGTGGGGAGGATGGGATGGGAGTTTCGTGATTTGGTGGTGATGGGGGAGGGGCAAAAGAAGCCCCCCGTCTCTGGAACGGGGGGCCTTGAATGGTCGTAAGAGTGTTTACCTCAAGACAACTAGCTTGCGGGACTGATTGAAGTCTCCAGCAGTGAGTCTGTAGAAGTAGACACCACTGGCGACCTTGTTTCCGGCGTCGTTGGTGCCGTTCCAGACCGCTGAGTGATAGCCGGCTGGCACTGACTCATTCACCAGAGTTTTCACAACAGAACCCGTAACATCGTAGACCTTGAGGGAAACTTCAGATTCGTTCGTGATGGTGTAGCGAATCACCGTCTCCGAATTCATCGGGTTGGGAACGCCCGGCATAAGGCTGACTGAAGTCGGCCTTCGCGTAATAGCAGCAGTCATCGGACCAAAGACCGTCTCTTTCCCGTTCTCGTCGATGACGCCAAACTTATACGCATACGTTCCACCCTCAACAATGTTCTCGTCGAGATAGCTTGAGCTTCCAGGCATAGGATTCCTGTTCAGCAAGACGTACTCACCAGGTTCATTCTCACGATAGAGATTGAACGATTTTCCGAAGCTGTACTCGCCCCATGCCAGGAGCAAGCCTCTCTCATCCAATTCCCCGACGAACGTGTTGGGCAGAACCGTTCCGGCCTGACCTTTGACGATATTCACGTTCAGGGTGAAGTCGTCTTCGTCTTCGCAGTCAGCTGTAACCGTAACTGTTCCTCTGTAGACCCACTGTTCCTCATCGTGTCTCATCCTGTGCAGCTTATCAGGAAGCGTGGCTGTGAGGACAACCCTCATCGCTTCGCCGCTGGCAAGAGCACCCGGATCAGGCGTGAATGTTACGGCACTGCCTGGGATCTCTCTCCTGTTATCAAAGTAGGTGGAGAGATCCGTAGAGGAACACGTGAACGAGAAGCCAACGTTGCCCGGGCCGTCATCCATGTCGACATTGGTGAACTTGTCGTTCGTACTGAGCACGACGAACTCGCCCATGGTTACGCTGATTACGCTCTTCTTGCTCTCCACAGCGACGAGCGTCATCTTGTTGGCTGTCAGGTTCGCGTAGTCGTCGTCAACGTCCAGATCGCAGCATTCTTCCACGTGAATAGTAACGGGAAGTTCATCGCTAACAGGTCCAGGAGCAGCTATGCCCTCAACAATGAGCTCACCCTCATAATCTCCTGCAGGCTGAGCAATAGCAATGGAGACAGTGACGGCTATTGTCCGCACGTCGCCAGGCTCCAATGAAGCGAAGGCAGCCGGATCGAAGGAGACCGCGGTCCTGGGGATCTTGTCTCCAGACGCATTCACCAGGTCCGTGGACCTGAAGTCGATGTCCGAGACATCCCCGTTGCACATGACGTCTGTGTCGAACGCAACCTCTCCACCAGCTCCAACCACATCGCAGCCCACATCCGCTTCGAGCGTATCATCCATCCACTCTATCGGTGGAGGAGTCTCTATGCAGGCCCAGATATACCAGTCTCCGATGCTTGAGGTGTATTGATACCAGAAACCAGTACTCGTCCTGTAGAACCTGTTACCTGAGCAATTGAAGACCGCGTCACAATAGACGCCCGTTAGCTCGACCGGGTAGTTGGGAAGAGTCATGGCGGCCACAATAGCCCCACTAGTGATCTCGAGTGGAGGGGATACGATTCCATAAACCTCCCCGAATGGTGCGAGACCATCGTCCACAACGATCATCTGCCGAACTGGAGTAGGATCCGGAGTAGCCGTGGGTTTAAGGAATACCGCCAGCTCGAACGGATCCAGATTGGCGTTCGGCCATGGCCAGAAAGGTCCACCTGGAGAACACACCTTGGCGCCAATATACTTAATCTTTGCAGGATAGCCCGCTGGCGTGTATGCGTTACCCCAGTAATACCCACCAATCCAGTACTGAGCGTTGGTTATGGAACTTCTATCATCGCAGCGGTACACATCGCACTCTTCCACTGCCATGATAGTCTTGGACTTGCAGTCGTTGCCCGGCTGTTCATCGCCAGCCAGCTCCGTGCAGATCTCGAGATCATAGGCCACTTCCGCCGCTGCAATGGTGAAGTCAGGGAACGTAACATCAATGGTCGCACCTGATGCGAGGGAAGCGACTGTTACTACCTCGTTATAGACTTCAGTTGCGCCGTCCATGATTATCGCACGCACGTCGAAGTCGCTCTGGGGCTGCGTACCACGGTTGCCCACCCTTGCCTCGATTTCAACATCGTCGCCTGCGCTAAAGAGGAACCCATCGCTGGGCTTGAGAATACCATCGACAGCGACGTCATTATCTGGAGGCGGCTGGTACACGCGAACACGGTCAGGGCTTTCCTGACTCATGTAGATGATAGCAGGTGCACCTGTGCCTTCCCAGTCATCAACGAAGTCGATCCCGCCAGCAGTTCCAGGAAGAGACTGGTAGCCAATGGTGCTGCCGTTCCTCTTCAGGGCATGCAAGCGGTTTCCACCGGTTCCTGACTGATAGGAGACCCAGAGAACCCAGGACTCACCGAAAGTCCCGGTTCTGTCAATGGCAATACCATACTGAGCACCACCAGGGTTGTTTATCAGATACCCCTGCCAGGTCATGGTGCAGGATGGGCGGCTGATCGAGTAAGCGCCCCAGTTGGTGTACCAGTAATGGGACCATATAGTGTCGGGACTGGAGCCGCCATCGTGATGGGCGCTGCCGTACTGGTAAGAGAACTGTGTGAGATAATTATTGCACTGACTACGACAGTTGTCCAGAATTATCAGACGTCTTCTGTACGCGTTAGCAGCGCCGTGGATTTCACTTCTGGATTCGTCCCAGGCCAGGTCTCTCATACCCCAACCACTGGAGCTCGGTTGCGTGCAGGTACGGGTTTGGGAACCCGCGCTGCTGTAAAACCGGATATACTGATCAGGCGAAATGCCTGTAGACACCTGGTAACGCTCATCCGAAGAAGCGTCTTTGTTGTAAGCCACACCGACAGCGTAAGGGCTCTCGTTGATGGGGAAGGTGAAAACTTGCACCCAGGCGATATACTGGGGAGACATAAGAGCCTGGCCTTCTCCTGGCTCCTGATAGAGGAAATCCTCAACCGTGGCACCAGGGAAGACATCGGCGTACTTAAGCACTTTCTCCCAGTAAGCCCTCTGAGCATCTGCTCCGTCGGTCGCAGACACAACCCCGGCAGTCTCAGCGAAAGCACCCACAGCAAACAGAAGACAAACTGCGAGTGTCAAAAAGCTTAGCCGTTTCATTGTCCTACCTCGCAACTTCCGCCTTCAAAATCAAGACGGAAACTGTTAAAGATTTTCCTCCCCACGGAAAAACCGCGGAAAGGCACGGACACTACCTGCATCACCTCCTTCACTGTTGGGATATGACGGCAACATTCACCTCCTTTCACGCAAAGGTCAATTCGCCTGTTGGCATAAAATGATAAAGCAAAATTTGTGCCACCCAGTCATATCACGACTGGAACATACTAAAGCTAAAGCATACAAAGACTTAGGTGGTTCCGCCGGATGCACGACAGGAAAGGCGATGGGGAAATACTCCCCGATAGTTCGTGAAACGTGTCATCTTTCCCCAAGCAGTAGGCTGAACCAAGGGTTTCTGAGATGCAGATTTGGTGTCTATTTAGATATACTTATACATTACTTAAGCTGAAACAACATACGGCCCTCAGTCGGATGTCCTCAGGAGGCGGCTGGCAAGTCACATAGAGCCAGATGTCCAGTGCCTGTAAGCCCGTAATTCGCAAGGACTTAAGTAAACTGAATCATTCCAGCACCATAACAATGGTTAATTCTGCCCCACAGAAAATGCTCTATGAACCACTGTATAGTGATGCAGACGAGGCTACTGCGAACCTGGAGAATCTCTCTGGTCGCCGATCAGGTGCTGGCTAAACTTGTTGTGCGACGTGTGAGATTGCTTCGCGGCCTTTGGCCGTGAGTTCATGCCGCTTGTCCTGAGGGTATCCGAAGGGAGAGAATCGAGGTGCAATGACACCACCTCCTGTCATCCCAGGCGTAGCGAGGAACCTCCGGCATTCTGCATTTTGATATGGTTCTTTCTTTGTAGGGGCGCGGTTTCCGCGCCCGTCTTTCTGGGCAGGGAAACCCTGCCCCTACAAAACTAGAAAGAGGGGTGCCTGATTAAGCGCACCCCTCTCTGTTGACTGTGAGTATGTTACTTATTTCAGCATCACTATTTTTCGGACAGAGTTGAATGTTCCAGCGTCCATCCTCAGGAAGTAGACACCGGTTGCAATCGCGCCGCCCCGAGCATCTTTGCCGTCCCAGGATATGCTGTGGAATCCAGGCTCGATGAGATTGTTCACAAGAGTTCGAACCTCATTCCCTGCGACGTCGAAAACCTTGATGCTCACAGAACTTCTCCTGGGAAGGGCGTAAGCAATCGTCGTGCTGCGGGAGAACGGATTGGGTCTATTCTGCGAGAGCCCGAAGGTCCTGGGTAGATGAGGTCCTGTCAGTTTTTCCTCAATTCCTACAGTGCATTCGTAGATTGTCTTGGAAAGGGCATTATTGCCTGTCAATGTGTCTTGAGTAGCAGTAATGGTGACGGTCATGGTGAATGAGTCAGGAGAGACAGAGGGCCCCACCCACGGTATGAAATTCATCAGGGAGTTCTGGCCAGGCGCCAGATTCGAAACTATCGCGTTGCCAGTATATGCGTTGCCACCGATGCTGTCAATAGTACAGACGGCAAAGATAGAATCGATGGTCATATTGCCGACATTCCTCACCGTGGCCTGCACATCATGTAAAGAGTCGGTCCAGAAACAAGACGGAGCGTCCAGGGAGACAACACCAGCATCGTAGATACTCGCGGGGCACCCCAGGATTACCTTCCCCATTTTGCCCGGGGCGCAAGCCCAGCCAGCCGGATCTTCTGCACTGGTCGGCCACCAGCCTATCCATGTCGGAACTGGACTCTGATTCAGGACAGCAAGCCAGAGCCCCATTGTATCACAGGCTGAGGCTTGAATTCCAGCATAACCCCAACAGAAAGTGTCCGGAACGACAGCTAGAGATAAAGTGAATTCATACTGCATGTTGCCTGAGGTTATGTTGGCATACTGGCCTCTGGCAACGTCACAGACTGGCCACCAGTTGCACGAATCGCTATTCAAGGCATTGAGACTGACACTGTCGTTGGCGCCGATGTTCGAGATGGCGAATTCTCCCTCAGTGGGGACGGGCCACCTGGGCCACGCCCCGTCGTCGTTATCATCCATGAAAGTCCACAAAACGTCGTATCTCTCCTCCGATACGTCAGCAACGGCATCTATGGCGATGTAGAGATTGTCGTTGTCGTTCTTAACGTAGAAATAGACAGCCCCTGGACTGATACTATTGAAAATGTTACTCACGTCCCGGCGAGTGGCATCAATCCACTCTCCGGGAGCCATGAAGCCATTTGCGGTGGGGGGGTCAAACGTGTACTGTGAAACGATCACCGAGGTAGTGTCGAAAACACAGGACGTAGTCACAAGGGTGTCATTGGCAGGTGTTTGGTCTCCGGAGAGGTCAGTGTAAACAGTGACGCCGTAGCAGTTGCCAATTCCATCAGGGGTCCAGCTGGCGAAATTTATCAGCTGTGTACTACCGCTATCCAGGTTCGCGACGCTCTGAATGTCTGTGTAAAGGGTATCTCCAAGTGAATCAATCACGCAGGTTACATCGAAATTGGCGGTGTCGGACCCCAGGTTCTTCACCGTGGCCTGGGGAGTTACAGGAGTATTGGGGGCAATCCAACTCCCAGGGCTGTTTATGGAGGTGACTGCCACGTTCAGGGTATGTATCGTCGGTACACAACCGAAAAACGACATGATCGAATCAGCAAGGTCCACCTTGGTGCTCGGGGAAGAACCGTCCTCTAGACCGCCAAACTCGAAAGAGACTCCCACCGTCTTATAGAAGCCTCCTCCATCGTCATAGGCGATTCCGGACCCATAGGAAGGGGTCTGGTTCTCGAAGATGGTGTAGGCGCCGGCGCCAGTGTCCGGAAGAAGTCGGTCGATATACCGGTTGTCTGCTGTGGGCGAATAGTTAAAGGTCATCCCTTCAGTGAAGGTTGCCGCCATACCGATCAGGGTTCCAAGATCATCATACCCATCCTTGGCACCTATGATATTGAAGTAAGCTTGGAGAGCTGTGGGGATGTCGTAGGCCCACGTGTCTCCTCCCTCCAAGTAGACTTTCCCATTGTTGTCCAGGTAGGCGGTAAGTGCGTTCACAATGGCCCCAGGAGCCAGGATGTAAGTCTGGTCGTAGATGCCCAGGCAAATGAAGACGGCGCAGTAGTCCGTAAGGTTTCCAAGATAAGGGTTGATGTCTGTGGTGTAGTCGCCCTCGTATCCAGCGCCAAAGAGAGCACTTCTGATGGCCGGGCCGCTGTTTGTGTTGCCATCAGCATCCCATATCAGAAAGTCAGTCTGGGCGTTGGCGACCCCGGAACCCAGGGCAAACGCCAAAATCAAGAATAACAGAGACGGCCTAAAACTCTTCATCACCTTACCTCCAATTTTGGAAAGGTTTCGGATTCGTAAGGGCTAACAACGAATACAATACTAAATTTAGAGTAAACCAGAAGAATTGTCAAGGGTTTTTGGAAAAAGTCTCTCCGTCCCGGATTCCCGTTGACGGAGAGACTTTTGAGTAAACTGGCTCGAGTCAAGAGTCCTTACTTTTTCATCACGACCAGTTTCCGTGTCGCGGTAAATTCTTCTTTTCCTGAACCAGCCCAGGCCTTCAGGCAATAGAAATACACTCCAGAGGAGAGTTCCTCTCCTCCATCATCCCTTCCGTCCCAGACCGCCGTGTAGTAACCCGCTCCCTTTTCCCGATCAACAAGAGTGCGCACCCGCTTACCGACGATGTCGTACACTCTTAAAGTGACGTGTCTTGGAGTAGGAATCTGGTAGCGGATCGCAGTCGTCCGATCGAACGGGTTCGGATTGCTCTGCCCCAGGGCGAAGATGGTTGGGATGGCAGCCACTCTCCATCCTTCCTCGACTCCGGGTATTGTCGTCGTGTCCGTCCAGGCGAAGATCGAATCCATGAGGCAGTCATTGGCGCTGTTGTTGTCATCTGTCACTTGAGTGCAGGCGCTCCAGGCGTACCAGAAGCTGTCAGGTGTAGTGGGGACCGTCCAGTTGGCGAACGAAACAGACGTGGTGGCGCCGGCGCCCAGATTGAATACGGATTCGGTTTCTGCGTAGATAGCAGCAGGTATGTTGAAGTCTACGGTGAAAGTCTCGGAAACGTTCCCGAAGTTCACCACCATCACCTCCACCTGGTACGTAGAGTCGGTCATGACAGTATCCGGCGGGAACTGTTTGGAAATCACTGCGCCATCGTGCACGGCCGGTATGCATGAGTCAGCGTAAACCGACTTGGAGGCGCAGTCGTTGGCTGAGTTATTGTCGTCCGTAACCTCAGTACAGATGGTCACAGTATATGAGGTATCGGCAAAGGACGGCACCGTCCAGTAGTTGGCGAAGCAGATTTCGACAGAACTCCCAGGGGCAAGATCAACGACTTGAACGGTATCTGTCCATCCGTTGATGGTAGCCACCGCATCGAAGGTCTCGGAAAAGGCCCCGAAGTTTTCAACCATGGCGCACACCTGGTACGAAGAATCTATACACACGGTGTCCGGCGGGGCAGTGACAGAGGTCGCACCACCGTCATGTATTGCTCCGCACGACAGGATCAATTGGCCCATTCTGGGAGGATCCAGCATGCCCGGGTAGTCAGCAGTGGGAGGCCACCAGGCTGGATAGGAAGTGGGAGAAGTCCCCAGGTCAATGGCGGTGAGCCAGAACCCCACGGTATCGCAAGGGCCACACTGCAAAGAAACGTAATCCCCGCAGAAGGTATCCGGAATGGCAAGAAGAGGCAGAGCAATCTCATACTGCACGCGTCCGGAACCGAAGCCTACAGCTCCCTGGAGGGCACCAGCATCGCAGAAAGTCTGCACGCCAGAATCGCTGTTCCAAGCGAAGAACTTAATGCTGTCGCCGGCCGCGTGCTGCTCAACATAGAGCTGGCCCTCTAGGGGGAACGGCCACACTGGCCAGGCTCCATCGTTGTTGTCGTCGAAAAACGAAATAAAGGCGTCCCACTCATCCAGGGTATTGTCTATGATAATATCCAGGCCGAAGTAAACGTTGTTGCTGTCGTTCTTAACATAGAGGTATGCGGACCCGGGATTGCTCATTGTATTGTCGAGGATGTTACTCACATCACGCTGCGCGGCGTCGGCCCATTCAGCCCCGCCAATGTTCCCGTCCATGGTTGGCGGGTTGGTGGTCAGGGGCGAAACGATGGTCCACGAGGTGTCGAAGGCACACGTGTTTCCAAACGCCGTATCGTTCTCGGGTTGGCAGTCATCGACCAGTTGCGTGTATACGGTAACGTCGTAGCAAGTCCCCACCCCACCAGGAGTCCAATTCGCGAAGTTAACGGCCTGCGAGTTGCCGCTAGGCAGGTCAACAACGCTCTGGGTGTTGGTGTAGACGGGGCTTCCTGCTGTGTCGATTACACATGTGACATCGAAGCTAACAGTCATCAGGCCGATGTTTTGCACTGTAGCCTGGGGTGCTGTCGGCGAATTCGGTGCAACCCACGTTCCCGGATTATTGATGCTAACAACCGAGACATTTGAGTCACATAGTGTAGGTGCGCATCCAAAGAATGACATGATGGAGTCAGCCAGGTCAGCCTTCGTGCTAGGTGGCGTGGCGTCATCCAGACCGCTGAACTCGAAGGACGCGCCAACCGTCTTATAGGAGCCACCGCCATCGTCGTAAGCGATTCCGTTATTGTAGGCGGGTGTCTGATTTGCGAAGACGACAACGGCAGTTGCTATCGGATCCAGACGATCTATGTACTCGTTGTCCCCGGAATAGTTAAAGGACATGCCCGCAGTGAAGGTCCCTCCCTGCCCCAGGACCGTTCCCACATCACCGAATCCATCCTCAAGACCATTGATGTTGAAGTAGGCGTGGAGGGCGGTGGGTGTATCATAGGCCCACGTGTCTCCTCCCTCCATGTAGATCTTTCCGTTGTTGTCCAGGTAGCTTGTAAGTGCGGTTACAATGGCTCCTGGCGACAGGGCATAGTTCAAGTCGTAGACGCCAAGGCAAATGAAGATGGCGCAGTAGTCCGTAAGGCTTCCAAGGTAAGGGTTGATGTCCGTGGTATAGATACCCTGAAATCCCTTGCTGGTTAAGGCGGTCTCAATGGCTGGGCCGCTGTTGGCATTAAGATCGGCATCCCAGATCAAGAAGTCGGTCTGAGCCGAAGCGATCCCGGAACCCAGCAGAACCGCTAAAACCAAAAGTACCAGCGACGACTTAGACATACTCATTCCTCTACCTCCTCTTATCGTTGCGATCGTTCGCGACGATCCTTTGTGAAATGTACCCAAAGTCCTGTCGGACTTGTGGAAGTCTAGTGGAACGCACACGTCTGGTCAAGTCTTTTCTGCAGATGCTATCTGGCACTCTCGATCACCTTTGCGAAGTGTTAACTAGTGAAGCGCGTGGTCGATCAGCCGAATCTTGTAATCACGCGAGGATGACCTCATGACAGACTTGACACGTCCCACGCCTGGAGCATACCAATCATAAGTTGACATCAGTGTCGCATCCGGTGCCTTCTCGTGGGATTCTACCTTGAAGCATTTCTCATAGGTCTTGTCGGAAACGGTGACAGTGTCCGCGAATGTGACTGTGAAGGTTTTTGTTATGTTGAGAGGTTCCTTTTCCGGATCCTTCACCATCCTACCTGTTACTTTCGACCAGGTCTTCCCATCTGATAGCGGGAGTTTGAGAAACACGTCTGGATTTGGATCTGTCTTACTCAAATAAAGCACCGCTTCGTTCGCCCTCTTCTCAATGTAGAAAAAATCCACTCCAGATTGTCCTAACCGCTTCCAGTTGCGCCTGATTTTCCAGGCAGGGTTCCCCGTGGAAAGCGTCTCCATCTCCGCGACTTCAAAGGTGATCGTGTCAGCGAGGCTGTCAGCGGACCCTCCCACATAGACCCAACGGTTACCCTCAGCCAAGGGGAAATAATCAGCTTTCACCTCCTCTCCCTGGATTGGGGATTTCTCTCTGCAGCCGACTAGTACGAACAGAATAGAAAGGACAAGAAATGCAGCTCTAACCAAGCTGAAGCTCCATTAATGAAAGGCAAATGTGCTGAGGGGCGATTTCATTTCGTCTAAGGTATCCCATCCTTCCCCGTGTTGTCAAGCATTTTTTTCGGCGGCAAACCCCATAATCGAATAGCGCAAGTATCATGCCAGTTGGAAGTTGGTGTTCGGGGCCTTGTGGTGCGCCTTTCTCTTCTCATATACCAAGGGTAGTGCATCTCTAGCACCCATCTAACGCAAAACCTGCACGCCCGCCTGGCCCGGAGGGTTCACCTGGAAAGGTCCGCAAACAAGCAATAACTTCTGGCCCGATGGAACAATCAGACCAATACGCTTTGGCATCACCAGGCACAAGAGGGGAGGGCAAGCTCTCTTGACAAAGGCATGGGCTATGCTTGAAAACTGAGGGGCTGGGCTACTGAAGGAAGCTATTCATTGACACATCAGTGGACGGTGTAGTCGACCAGTTTCGTCTCGCGGACATGGGATTTCTTGCGGATAATGGTCATAACATTTCCCACACCGGGCGCATACCACTCTGAGCCAGATACCACTACTGAGTCCTGCTCGCTCCTGCTCGATTCCAGCTTGAAACACCTTTTAAAGGTCTTCCCGGAGACGTTCACCGCCTCCAGGGCCGTTACAGTGACACTTATGGTATACTTGTCCCGGCTTGACACCACCCAGTTTTTTCCCACTTCCAGGGGAAACCTGAGGAGTACGTCCGGCGTCGTGTCTCTTAGAGAACTGTACGCCACCACTTCATTTTCCCTCTTGACGATGTAAATGGAATCGACCATGAGGAGTGACTTGCTCGGCAGGTCCCAATTGCGCACCATCCTCCAGGCGTTTTCACCGTTCGACATCCTTACACTCGCGTCCACCTCATAGGTGAGTCTATCTGAGTGATCTCCAGTCGCATAGACCCACCTGTTCCCCTTGGCCATCGGGTAATAATCCTGCGGCTGCTCGTCTCTTTTACATCCTCCCATCGCAAGAACGACGCACAGTATAGAAAAGAAGGCTCTAAACATACCCAAGTCTCCTGAGTGAGATATCTACCATCGATTTTTCTGAGGCTTTCCCAAGATACTGTCTCCCTCTTTCTGAGTCAAGGGAAAATGCCACTGTTATTCGAAGTCTGAAATGCGTCAAAGTTTAAGGTTTCGGAGTAGCGCCACCTGCCCGGGCCGTTTCACGGTCTCCTGAGTTCAGGCGAAGGAGATAAATGGGAGGGTGAGAATATCGAAGGACGAGGGACGAAATCCTGAGAGTGTCGAAGGACGAATAGGACTCATCTGACGTCTGAATTGCTTCGCCCGCCTTCGCTCTTCTTAGCTACGTCGGGCTCGCAATGACACCACCTCCTGTCATTGCGAGCTGGATAGGTCCGATCCATCGTAAGATGGAGCGAGACATATTCAGTCCTTCGTCGGCGTGAGCCGATGGAGGAGAGGCATAACCGACCCTTCGACAAGCTCCCCGTGTATCTCACTCCGTGAGAAACGGGGCAGGCAGGGGGAGACGTAGCAATCCAAGTGTGATGTGGGATGAGCAGTAGATGGGGGAGGGGCAAAAGAAGCCCCCCGCCTCTGGAACGGGGGGCCTTGAATGGTCGTAAGAGTGTTTACCTCAAGACAACTAGCTTGCGTGACTGGTTGAAGTCTCCTGTGGTGAGTCTGTAGAAGTAGACACCGTTGGCGACCTCATTTCCGGTCTCATTGGTGCCGTCCCAGAGAAGAGAGTGATAACCTGCCTCAACGGACTCATTCACCAGAGTCTTCACAAGGGCACCGGTCACGTCGTAGACCTTGAGGGAAACCTCAGCATTGTCAGGAAGCGTGTATTTGATAGTCGTTTCCGTTCTCATCGGGTTCGGCGCGGTCGGCATAAGGCTGATAAGTGTCGGGGTCCTTGGAATGGGCACAGCCGTCATAGGTCCGAAGATAACCTCTTGTCCATCGGCGATGATGCCAAACTTGTACTGATACGTCCCGGTCTCGACGACATTTCCGTCGGTGTAGCTCGTGTTTCCGGGTAGAGGTGCATCGTTCAGTTTGACAAACTCACCGTCTTCATTCGCACGGTAGAGGTTGAAGGACTCCGCGAAGTCGAATGCCCCCCAAGAGAGGATGAAGCCCTTGTCGCCCCATTCGCCGACAAACGAATTAGGCAGAACCTTTCCTGGCTTTCCTATTGTGACGACGAGCTTCAAGGTGAACTGGTCAGAATCGGGGAAGTCTACTCCGGGGAACCAGATCGGGTCACAGCAAACACCTGTTGCCTCAACCGTTCCTCTGTAGACACGCATCTCGTTCTTAGCCTTCTCAGTTTCAACACTGTCAGGGATCACTATCTCAACGACCACCGCTCTAGCATCACCTTGAGCGAGAGGGTCTCCAGGTAGAGGATTCCCTGGGTTCTGAGGACACTGCAGCATGCTGATGCTCGCTGCCAGAATCGACTTCTGCTCTTCGTAGTTTTCGAGATCGCTTGCCACGTAGTCGATCCTGCAAAAGTCGCAGTTACCCGGACCATCCCAGTAGTCGACATTGCCGTGGCCAGCCGCGTCCTCCTTCGGGTTCACAAGGACGAAGTAGCCGTAGGTTCTGCTTATCACATTCTTCTTCGACCTTGATCCGACAAGTTCCATGTTGTTTCGGTCAACGTTGGCGTAGTCGTCGTCAATGTCGAGGTCAGGGTCTGCTGGTGCAGGCG
This sequence comes from candidate division TA06 bacterium, assembly GCA_004376575.1. Classification (NCBI taxonomy): domain Bacteria; species candidate division TA06 bacterium. Next base: position 13,721 of record SOJN01000087.1, read on the forward strand.
TTGCACACGCTTTCAGGGCCAGGTCGTAGGCAATACCTGCCGGAGCCCACGCGTCCTGCACACGCCAGAAGTTCACCCCTGGTGTCTGGGGTAGGCCTACGATAATTCCTTCACCGTCAGGGTTAGGATCCAGCGAGACCATCCCGAAGTAGTAGGGCCCATTACCCAATACAAGGTCACCTGGAGTCGCGACGTAGTAGACCCAGGCAGGTGGAACACCGTCATGTGCCACGGTGACCTCCCCGACTGCAGGCTCAACAGGGTTGCCGACGTCATCCGATTGCCATACGCCCAGCTTTATGTCGTCGATGTCACCACCATCTGGCCAGTGACCATAGATGAGCCACAGCGGGCTGTCCTCGTAAAAGAGATATACGCCGCCGTAACTGAAGACCGAACCCCAGGGTCCGGCTGACGGACACTTGATGGCCCACACGGGATCCAGGGCACCCCACGCAACGGAATTGAACACGTATGCGTTATCGTGAGAGCCATTCCAGTACTGTATCTTGGCGCATGTCTCTGTTGCCATCACCTTGTCCGAACAGATCGGTCCGTTATTGCCAGGAGACGGATCGTCCTCGACCTCAACCTCCACGCAGACCTCGTGAGGCGCGTATTCCGGGGTAGGCGCGTAATTCCAGCTGACTATATCGATGTCGCCGGGATCAAGCGGAGCAGTCTGAATTCTTGCTGCCTCTGTGCCGTCGAGATAGAAAACGACGTCGAAGATATCGCCGGTGATCTCTCCTATGTTGGCCACGATTGCCATAATCTCGATGGACTCACCGCCTGGCACGACCTCTTCGGGAAGATAGTTGACGTAGCGCAGCTCAGCATCATGGCTGGGCGGTGCAGGCTCAAGATCATTCCCACAGACGTCGTCAATGTAAAGACCCGGATAGGTGATGGAGAAATCGCTACTCAGAGTCCACCTGACTTTCACCGTCTGTCCTGTCGTCAGATTGGGGTTGCCCAGACTTCCGTTCAGGGGTAGGGTGACTTCCTGCCAACCTCCGGAGTTGCCGCTGAAAGAAAGCCCGGAGATACACGCCGAATAGGAGTAGGTGTGGTTGTAATATGGGGTCGTGGCAACAACAGTCCACGGGCCGCCGTCAACAGAAACCTCGACGTTATAGGCATCCCAGGTGCCCTCGATACTATACCAGTGCTGGTATAGCATTATGGGTCCATCTGCTATTGCCTGAAGCTTTATGGAAGTGAGCCTATCACATGCATTGTTACCGTAATTTCCAGACAGGTTAGTGCCCCAGCAGTAGGGAGGGGAATAGGCACCAGGAGGACCATAAGTTGGTACACCCCATTGCCATGAACCCGTTCCCACGTACATGCCGTTATTGACGTTGAAGTCCTCTTCGTAGGGGCCGTCGCATCCAATTTCCACTTCCTCGACGAGCTCGACGTCATCTATCTCCCAATACCACATCCAACCGTTGTTGTCGTTGTACAAGAAACGGATCATGATCGTCATGCCGTCATATGCAGAAATATCTACATTCTGCGGGCCCGAGTGGTCGCCGGTGTAATGAGCGACATTATTCCAGGTTGAGCCTCCATCTGTTGAGACATCGACGTCGGCATAGTCGTTGGAAAGGTAATTATAAAAGCTGTTGAAATGGAGGTGGACGTCAGAATACCCGGACATGTTGATCGATGGGGTGATCAACTCCTCGATCATATGAACGCCTGAACCGTCGCAGTCCGAGTCGACAATCATGAAATCTCCGCTTCCTCCGGTCATGTTGGAGCGAGAGCAGTTCATCGTCGTCGAATGCTGCCACGTGTTGCCGTCATTAAGATAGTCAATAATTGTCCAACCCGATGGTAAACCGCCCTGGAAATCCTCTGGTCCCCAGAATGTCTGGGCCATGGGGTTCCGTGGTTTACCAGGAGAGGCATCAGGCCCCTCAGGTCGCAGAGAATGCGCTACTTCGTTCAACTCCCTCAGGGCTTCCCTCAATTCGGTTTTGCTGACCTTTCCTTCTATGAAGAGAGACTCCATGCGCTCATATCTTTCCTGCGCCTCCAGAAACCTCTCTTTGCCGGGATACGGACGTGTTTCGATCTTCTCTGCCTCGGGAGCAGCCTCCTCGGTCACCAACTGGTCCGGGGGCGCAGTCACCTCGAGTTCTGGAGAAGCTTCCCTAACGCTGTTCGCGAACTCCGAGGTGAAACTGCTGTGGACACCAAGACCAAGCAGACCGACCAGGACAAGCGCTAGTCCGGCAAGCCACTTAGGTTCCAGTTTTTTCATTTTTTCCTTCCTTAGCCACAAGTAGGTCAAAATCCTTTCTTTCCTTGAAAGGAAAGGACTATCAATCAAGGCTCGTTCCATCACCTCCTTCTTGTAGAGAGATCTGGGACTTATTAGTCGAACCACCCCCTTTCTCACACTGTGGTGTGTCACGAAATGATACGGCAAAAAACATGCCATGAGAAGAAGAGAGGATAATCGCACCATAACTCTTTAGCCTCAAGTGACTTAAGTCACTGAAGGAGGGAAGAGGCTGTCTGGTCAGAGTGGGCAAATCTGCCGCACATCGGGCCATTTTAGGGCAATTTGCCCCATTAGCTGGCTTTCTATCTCTTTATATAGAAAGCAGAAATAAGCTATAAGAATCGTTATATATAGACAAACCGATTCTGCTGGTTCGGCCGGTCTGAATGTGTGGGAGGATTCTGGAATAACTCCAGGGTCGTAGCCGGCACTGTATGAAACAAATAAGTTCTTATTTTCCTGCATCTTACAGAGATGCCTCAAGAGGGGCCAGTAGGGGCGGAGGGATGGACTGCACCGAATTACCCCACCACTGGAAAGGGGCGGACATCAGTAGTCCGCCCCCGGAAAGCATTCTACGTATTCTTGAGCTATCGAATAATGGCCATCTTCCTCGCGACGTTGAAGCCTGCAACAGTCAACTTGTAGAAGTAGATGCCCGAAGGTAGAACATTACCATTGTCGTCTCTTGTGTCCCAGGTAACTGCGTGGACCCCAGAGTCCTTCTGTTTGTTCACCAGTCTCTTCACAACCCTTCCCGTGATGTCATAGACAAGAAGTTTTACGCGGCCGTCCCGGGGAATATGGTAGACGATCTCCGTTCTGTCAACAACTGGGTTGGGGTGGTTCTGGTCAAGCATGAAGAAGGTAGGAGAGAGAGTCGCCGCAACCCTTTCTTCTATCCCGACCCCGCAGTCCTCAGCATAGATGTCGGCAGACAATGTGTCGTTCGAGGGATCTTGATCGCCCGGTAGTACGACCTCAATGCTAAAACCATAGGTGGTGTCAGGAGAAGAGGGAACGGTCCAGTCGCTGAAGCAGACCACCCTCGTACTGTCTGGAAGGAGATTATCCACACGAAGGGTTTCGGAAGATGAATCGATAAAGAGAATTGCGTCGAAGGAGCTGGTTACGTTCCCTGAGTTCTCCACAATTGCGCAAACGGGATAGGTTGTGTCGGTGCATACAGTGTCTCCCGGTGAAATAAGAGAGACCACACCGGCATCGAACACATCGCAGTCCTCTGCATAAACATCTCTGCGCACGCGATCGTTCGTGGGGTCCACGTCACCTGGCAGTTCAACCTGGACAACGACAACGTAGAAGGTGTCAGGAGAAGAGGGAACTATCCAGTCCGAAAAGCAAACCGTTGTATCCTCTCCCGGCAAAAGATCGTTGACCCGAAGAGTCTCGGAGAACAAGTCGATGAACAGGACCACAGGGAAAGATGTGTTCATATTCCCATAGTTCTGAACAACTGCGCATACTGAAACTGTGTCTTTGGCGCACACGGTGTCAGGCGGGGAGAGAAGAGAGTCCGTGCCGGCGTCGAGTACGGCGCAGAGATGAGCAAAAAGGGACTCCTCAGCACAATCATTGGTCGCGTTCGTGTCTCCTGAGACCTCGGTACAAACAGTCATCACATACGTAGTGTCGGGAGTAGTAGGAACTGTCCAGTCAATGAAACAGACCTGCGTCGAGGTATTCGGGAGCAGGTCTATCACTTGAAGGGTTTCAGCGTAGGAATCGAGGGTCAAGATCGCACTGAATGTTTCGGTTCGGTTGCCATAGTTTTGGACTGTAGCGCAGGGCTCATAGGTTGCCTCGAAGCAAACAGTATCCAGAGGAGAATCAATGGAGACAACACCGCCGTCATGGATCGGTACACATTCACCCCAGGCAAAAACTCTCATCATGATACAGTCATTGGTATCATTCATGTCACCGGTCAACTCGGTGCAAACCGTTATTCTATAGGAGGTGTCAGGAACTGAGGGGACTGTCCAGTCGGAGAAGCAGACAAGTGACTCAGCTCCAGGCGCAAGATCGAATACCTGAAGGGTCTCAGCATATAAGTCTATGTTCATGACTATATCAAAGGTGTCGACCACGTTTCCGAAGTTCTTCACGTTGACACACACCGGGTAGATTGAGTCCGGGCAAACGGTGTCTGGCGGAGAATCAAAGGAGACAACGCCCACATCGGGAAAGAGCGAGTAAGCATACTTCAGGTCGTGGGTCCAGTTGTCATAGTAACTCATCTGTCCAATGGTCATGGAAGTATACAGGCCTGCATCAATAGCATCCTCGACGACCTCGATGTTCCAGCCCCCGGCATCCTTATAGGCATATTTCGGATCACCATTTGTCCTGTCGTAGTAGCTGATGTGGGGGTATCCACCCCCGTCCAGAGCTATGGAGGTGAACTCGCCGACCGCACCCGCGTCCTCGACCGTCTCCATATGCCAGCCCCCGGCGTCTTTGTAACCATATTTCAGGCCAGAATTCGTCTCGTCGTAGTAACTGACGTGGGGGTAGTCACTCCCATCGAGAGTCAGGGACGTGTAGCTGCCCACATTTCCATTATTATCGCCGGTCTCAATATTCCAACCCCCGGCATCCTTATAGGCATACTTCAAATTTGAGTTGGTCACGTCAAGATACGTGATGTGCGGGTACCCACTCCCATCCAGCTCCAGAGAGGTATGCTGCCCAACACTTCCTGCCGCCTCAACTGTGTCGATGTGCCACCCACCAGCATCTTGATAGGCATACTTCAGATCAAGGTCGCCCATACCAACGGTCGCAGAATAGCTTATGTGGGCGTATCCACTGTCGTCTAGAACCAGAGATGTGAATGGCCCGGCTGACCCGGGCTCGTCCACTCTTTCTCTATGCCACCCCGCGCCGTCCTTGTAAGCATACTTCAGGTCCCATAAAGTGATAGTGTTGTCGTAATAACTTATGTGGGGGTAGTTGCTGTCGTCCACGGCGATGGAAGTGTATTGCCCGACATCTCCCGCCGCGTCTGCTGTTTCAATGTTCCACCCGCCGGCGTCCTTGTAGGCATACTTCAGTTCCGTATTGTCCAGCCCGTAGTAGCTAATGTGGAGATAGCCACTGCCGTCCACGGCAAATGAACTGTATTGTCCCACATCTCCCGTAGTGTCCACTATCTCGACAGCCCACTGGCCCGCAGCCGGCATCGAGAAAAATGTAGAGACCACAACGGCAAAAACCAGCAAACCAAACCTTTTCATCTCCACCTCTCCTTTTGAATTTCTCTCCTACCCCTAAACAGAGATATAATCTTCTTGGGTCTGCAGTTGGCACTGTGCTTACGAGGGCCAGAGAAAAACAGACCGATCTTCAGATTTGTTTCTCCGCAACATGTTCGGAATGGGATTCTTTTCCGCCAACCCACACCGAAAACCTACCGGAGTAGTACTACCTTACGGGTAGCACCATAGGGCTCAGTTCCAGAGCCCGGATCTGCCATGAGCTTATAGAAATAGACGCCCGGAGGCAAATCCTCTTTTGCATCATTCATTCCATCCCAGATAACTGAATGGATTCCCGCCTCTAACGGTTCATTGACTAGCCTTCTAATCGTCCTTCCTGTGATATCGTAAACCACCAGGTTTACACGGCTGTCCTGAGGAATATGGTAGAGAATCTCCGTCTGCCCAACAGCCGGATTGGGGCGATTCTGGTGTAGCATGAAGAAGCTGGGGGAGAGAACCCCCGTGCCTTTTTCTTCAATGCCGACGCAGAGGACTGTATGTATGTACCTGTTCAAGCGGTTGTCCTGCGGATATTCATCACCTGGGAGGTCAATTTGAAAGAGAACCTCATGAGTGGTATCAGGAGAAGGGGGAACAGTCCAATCGGAAAAACAGACCGTTGTATCTTCCCCTGGCATAAGACTATCTACCTGAAGTGTCTCGGAAGATGCCTCGAGAAACAAGAACACCGGAAAGGAACTGATTACGTTTCCGAAGTTCTCGATAGTCGCGCACACAGGATAGGTGGAGTCTGTGCATACTGTATCCGGCGGAGACTGAGAGGAGGTTATGGCGCAGTTGATAAACGGGCAGTCATATGCGAACAGGGACTCCACAGCACAACCATTGGCGAGGTTCGTGTCAGCCGGAACCTCCGCGCAAAAAGTCATCATATAGGTAGTGTCGGAAATAAAGGGGACCGTCCAGTCAGAAAAGCAGATCATCGTATCGTCTCCCGCGACGAGGTCCGGCACCTCAAGAGTTTCAGCGTAGGAATCCAGGGTCAAGACTACGTCAAAGGTTTCGGTCCGGTTCCCGTAGTTTTCTACTAAGGCACAAGGTATGTAAGTTGCGCCGAAACATACGGTGTCCTGAGGAGAATAAATGGTGGACACACCAACGTCATGGTATTCATCACACTCGCCCCAGGCAAAAACATTTTTCAGGATACAGTCATTACCGGCTCTTTCATCATCAATCATCTCAGTGCAGACTATTATCCTATAGTTCGTGTCAAGAGCTGATGGGACTGTCCAGTCAGAAAAGCAGATTGCCAAATCAGTCCCAGGGGGGAGATCAACGACACTTAATGTCTCTGCAAAAAGCTCTAGGGTTAAGATTGCATCGAAAGAACTGGTAACGTTCCCGAAGTTCGTAACGGTGACGCACACTGGATAAGTGGAATCAGGGCACACGGTATCCGGTGGTGAATCAAGGGAAAGCACTCCAACATCAGAAACGATCTTGTAGGCATACCTGAGATCCTTACGAAAATTGTCATAGTAACAGATGTGGGGAACTCGCCCATTCTGGAGAGCCAGAGAAGAGTATTGACCGACATCAAGCGGAAGAGGCCCACTCTCAACAGTATCCGTGTGCCATCCCGCGGAGTCAAGGTGTGCGTACTTCAAGCCGCCGTTTCCCCGGTCATAGTAGCTGATATGGGGATATCCTTCAAAATCGAGAGCCAGAGAGGTGAACTCGCCTACGTCACCTACATCGTCCACTGTCTCGATGTTCCACCCCCCGGCATCCTTGTAGGCATATTTCAGGTTCGTACCCCCTTCATCGTGGTAACTAATATGAGGGTACCCATTCTCATCCAGAACAAGGGAAGTATAGCTGCCGGCGCTTCCCGGCGAATCCACTGTTTCTAAGGACCAGGTCAAGCCTGTCCATCTCGCATACTTAAGATCCGAGTCGTTCAATTCATAATAACTGATATGAGGAAACCCGTCGCTGTCCAGTGCCAGGGATGTGTGCTGTCCGGCAGTTCCGGTAGCATCCACCGTCTCGGTCTGCCATCCACCGGCATCTTTTTTGGCGAACCTCAAGTCAGTGTCGCCCATGCCCACGAGTTTATCGTAACTTATGTGGGGAAATCCAGCCTTGTCCAGGGCCAGTGAAGTGAATTTGCCAGCCGATCCGGGCTGATCTACTCTTTCTCTGTGCCACCCACTACTATCCTTATACACATATTTGAGATCCCAGAGCGTGACCGTATTATCGTAGTAACTGATATGAGGGTATCCGCTGTCGTCTAGGACTAGAGAGGTGTACTGCCCAACATCACCGGCGGCATCAGGCTCCTCAATGTTCCAGCCTCCGGCGTCCTTGTAGGCATACTTGAGGCTGGTGGTGCTGTAAGTATAATAGCTGATATGGGGGTACCCTGCACCATCCACAGCCAGAGAGGCATGCTCACCCACGGTGCCCGTACTGTCCACCAACTCAATAATCCACTGTGCCTGAACAGACGCCGGGATCACCGCAAGCAAAGCGAACAAGACACAAAACCAAAACAAGTATCTTCGCATTTAGTCTCCTGCTTTATATAGTCAGATTCTTGTACATCGTGAAAACTCCGGACGCTCACCTCCTTTCTTCCGATGCGGGGGTGAACCTCCAGAGCCATGCTCCGGCCTTCCCCCTCGGAGGAATTCCAGAATGCGTCAAAGCATGACCAATCTCTCGACAGCGTAGCAGATTCTTCTCAGAAGAGTCAAGGAGAAATTTGAACACACGCGTGCACTCTCAAAATGATAGCGTACGTTGCTCAATGTGTGGTCCTGCCCGTCGCTTCCCTTAGGAAATCAAGCCCTAACATGACGAGGCAGCAAGTTCCGTGCCAGCAAGAATCTAGGGCACAAAGCCATTTGAAGCCCCCTCTTATCCAGTCTCCAGGGTAACAATGCATCTCTGGCACGTGTCCCGCGCAAAACCTGCACCTTTGATTCACTCCGGTTTTGGTGAAATGAAAGCTTTCAAGGCAATGAGAAACTCTGGTTTGATGTGCCAATCAGACCAAGACAGGTTGTTAGCATCACCAGGGCGCAAAACGAGAAGGCTACTTAACAGGTAGCCCTCTCGAGTGAAACATCAGTTGTGCGCTCAACATTCAGATGAAAGTCACCGAAGCATGATCAGTTTTCGCGTCGACAGGAATTCCCCGGCTTTCAGACGATACAGGTAGATTCCGGAAGGGACCTCGAACTCGTTCTGATCTTTCCCATCCCAGGTGATTGTGTAGTAACCAGGCTCCTGGGTTTCGTCTCTCAGCGTTTTCACCAATCGGCCGCTAGGGTCATACACCTTTAAACTCACTTCTGCCCTTACGGGAATCTGATAGCGGATGTCCGTCCTATGGTTGAATGGATTCGGACTACTCTGCCCCAGGGCAAACGCCCTGGGAACGGCGAGCACTTTCCATCCTTCCTCAATTCCAACCTCACACATATAGGCGAAAACGGAATCGGTCTTGCAGTCGTTGGCACTACCGGTATCACCAGGAACCAGAACGCAGGATGTCATTGTGTACCAGTTGCTGTCAGGTGCAGAGGGAACAGTCCAGTCAGGGAAGCAGACCTGAGTCGTTTCGCTGGGTGCCAAATCGGTTACCGTGGTGGTTTCGTCGTAGACAGGGGGGATGGAGAAATGTGCATCGAATGTTTCAGTTACATTCCCGAAGTTCACCACTGTGACACATAGGGTGTAGGTGGAATCGGTGCAGAGCGTATCCGGCAGGGAGTCAATGGAAATCATTGCTCCGTCGTGGATGATAGGCGCTGGTTCCAGGATGATGTCGCCGTATTCAGAAGGGGTGTACCAGCCGGTGGTGGGGTCGGTGTCATAAGGCCACCAGCCGTACGTTGAAAAGTCAAAGCCGTTCATCGCAAGAATGAAGAATCCCACCGTGTCCCCGGCCGACGCATTCAGTTCCTGAGCAAGAATTCCCAGAGGGATCTGAAGTTCGAACTGTTGATGTCCGGAGGTGATGCCAATGGCTCCGGGGTATCCAACCAAGTATTCATTACCAAAAACTCCGCCCGCCTGAATCCATCGGTGGGAGAGAGAGTCAGCTCCGGTTATCTTCCACAGCCAGTAGTTCCCTTCACTCGTGTCAGGAGCAGAGGGAAAAGCATGGTCGTTGTTGTCGTCAAAATACGGTGCAATCTGATCGAAATCGTCCACGGTTGGATCAGCTGCCGCGTCTACGGCCATGTAGAGGTTGGCCGCATCGTTCATCACGTAGATGGCTGCAGAACCAAAGGCGTCGGCAGCGTCCGGTGTTCCGAGGAGGTCGCTCACGTCGCGCGTCGTGGCAGCAGACCATTCTCCTGGAGTAAGAAAGCCATCAATGGTTGGAGGACTCGTTGTGTAAGGTGACTGGATGACTTTGCTGGGATCGTAAGTGACAGTCGTGCTCATCAGTGTATCGTTTCCAGGGTTCTCATCCCCGACCAACGTCGTATAAACGATCTCCTGATAGTTGATCCCGGGAGCATTTGCGGCGTTCCACATTGCTGAAAAGATAATAGATGTGTCTGTAAGACTGGACAATCCCGTTATATTCACGGTATCACTGTAGACCAGGATCAGGGAGGAATCAATGTCGCAGATAACATCGAACGTGGCTGTGTTAGTTCCCAGATTCCGAACCACGATTTCCGGGTTGAGAGATGTGCCTTGAGGAATTACCGGACCAGGGCTGGTTACCGAAATGGGCCCAACGTCGTCGGAAACAGGAACAGGTTCGACGATGCCGTGAATCAGGAAATCCCCGTCAAACCAGGGGTCCAGTAGCCACTCTACGCCATCATACCAGTAGTTGCAACTATCCAGGACGGCATCAAGGCCGTTCACGTAGTAAGGGACGCTGTTTTCATCAAGCCAACCGATATAGATGTCGTCCCCGAAGGGGATGAAGATCGGACTGCCGAGGTCGACCCGGAACCACTGGTCGTAATCCGGATTGTTCTCAGTGCCGGTATCCAATAATGTTGATGGAAGACCCCCTGGACCGTCGTCATCCCACACTCCCCAGGTGAGACCAGGCGCTTCGGTATCGGGGTCAGAAGGCCAGAACAGAAGCGCGATAAGCGAGCAGGCACCTGAAGGGGTGAGCCGCACCGCTTCATTCCACTCATCCACCCCATTGTAATCCACGTCCCAAACTACGCCATCATCGCAGGCCAGGGTTTCCAGCTGAGGGAAGAAGAGATGAGGCGAAGGTTCATCCGGATTTCTTTTCTGATGTCTTTCCACGGGCACGACTCCCGCTGGCATCCTTCCAGGCGACCTTTCTGAGGTCCAAGCTCTCTTGCCCAGAAGTTTTACAGAGGGAGAACCCAGATCGACTCCTCTTGGGCTCGGTTTCAAGATCATCTGTTTGCTGGACCTTTGTGATGAAGGATTTGCTGCGGCCCAGGCGAGAAAACCGAAGGCTGTAATTAACAATACAACCCAAATGAGGTACTTTTTCACTACTCCCTCCTTGCTCAAAGGTTTGTCTTGGAAAGCCCCAAAACGTACAGAGAACAGCGACCTATCCATTTTGTATCATGTTGAGTTATACATACAAAGGCCTGAATTGTCAACAGAAAATTGGGTTGGAGATGTGTGCCAGACAAAGGACTCGGGAAAGTTGTTCTACGACCTTTGAGATTGCTTCGCGACCTTTGGTCGTGAGTTTATGCCGCCTGTCCTGAGGGTATCCGAAGGGAGAGAATCGAGGTGCAATGACGGATTTGCTTTGGTTGTATTGGGGCCAGGCATGGACTTTTGGACCAAACTACGAACCACAGACTGTCAATTGCGAAGTACTTTGTGCGAGGAAAGTTTTGGTTTCCGTTTTCGATCTTCGATTTTCCGGGGGGTCTGGGAATGGTGGTGGGGAATTTCGGGTGTGGTGTGGAGGACGGGATGGGAATTTCGAAGGTGTTGGAGGCTGGTGGGTGGAATTTCGAAGGTTCGGTGAGGGGAAGATGGGCATTTCGAGGGTCACGAGAAGGGGCTTGGGCGGAATTTCGAAGGCTGGGGGAACAGGTGCGGGGAATTTCGCAATTTCCGGAGGTGGGGTGGGCAGGGTTTCCCTGGCTGGAAACACGGGCGCGGCAACCGCGCCCCTACAAAACCAAATCACTACTCCGCAATTTCGAAGGTTCGGTGAGGGGAAGATGGCAATTTCGAGGGTCACGAGAAGGGGCTTGGGCGGAATTTCGAAGGCTGGGGGAACAGGTGCGGGGAATTTCGCAATTTCCGGAGGCGGGATGGGCCGGGCATGGTAATGGGTTGACACTCGCGAACGGGGCTGGTATTCTTTTGCTCCGTGTAACTGTTCGGAGGTGATCATGAAAGTATCATTGCTTAAGGACTCAATTGCTGACGTAAGCGAGGACTGCATCGCGGTTTCGGTTTTCCAGGATGAAAAAACACTTTCGGGAGCGGCTGCCAAAGTTGACGGATCGCTTGGAGGCACCATTGCGAGTCTGATCAAACAGGGCGAAATCAAAGGAAAGCTGGGTGAGACTACTGTAGTTCATACCATGGGAAAATTGCTCTCGGATAGGGTGATTGTTGTTGGTCTGGGAGAGAGGAGCAAGTTCAATGTAGAAGCAGCAAGATTTGCCGCAGGAAGTCTGGTGAGCAAGGCTAGAGCTCTTGGTGTAAAAGGTGTGGCCTCTGCGCTTCTTGGAGTGGGTGTGAAAGGAGTAACAGCCGAACTGTGTGCCCAAGCGATGACAGAAGGAGCAATTCTGGGCGCTTACAGTTTTGACAAATACAAGAAACCAGAAGAAACTGCGATTGAATCGTTCAGTCTCGTGGAAGATAGAAAGGCAGCGGTCTCACAGGTTGAAAAGGGTCTGAAAAAAGGGGAAATACTGGCTCACGCCCAGAATCTGGCAAGAGACCTGGCCAATGAGCCGAGCAACAATATGACACCGACAATACTGGCAGAGAGGGCCAAGGAAATCGCGAAGAAGTTCGGCATGAAAATAGACATTCTCAGCGAGAAAGACGCGGAAAAGGAAGGCATGGGAGCATTCCTTGGGGTCGCCCGTGGCACAGACGAGCCAGCAAAGTTCATAGTCATGAGATACAGGCCGTCTGATAAGAACGTCCTGGCGCTGGTGGGGAAAGGCATAACTTTTGACTCTGGCGGAATATCCATAAAGAGTTCCCAGGGCATGGGTGCTATGAAGGCAGATATGTCCGGTGCAGCGGCAGTTCTGGGAGCAATGCGGGCAATTGCACAGCTCAAGCCAAAGATTGGGGTGATCGGAGTGATGCCCGCGACTGAGAACATGCCCAGTGGACACGCACTGAAGCCGGGCGATGTTGTAAAGTCGCTGAGCGGAAAGACCATAGAAATAATAAGCACAGATGCGGAGGGGAGGCTGGCGCTTGCTGATGCCATATCCTATGCAAAGAAACTTGGGGCAAAGAGGATAGTTGATATTGCAACCCTTACTGGCGCGTGCTTTGTTGCCCTGGGAGAAATAACGAGTGGACTCATTTCTAACGACGATCGTCTTGCAGATCTTCTTTTGGATGTCTCAGAAAAGACCGGCGAGAAGATGTGGAGGCTTCCCACCTTTGATGAGTACGACGAACAGATAAAGAGCGATATCGCGGACATGAAAAACTCCGGCGGCCGGGCTGCCGGAACAATCACTGCGGGGATGTTCTTGAAGAGGTTCGTCGGAGATACATCCTGGGCACACATTGATATAGCGGGCAAGGAGTATTCAGAAAAGGCGAAGGGCTACCAGCAGAAAGGTACAACTGGCGTAGGCGCAAGATCGCTGGCTGAACTGGCTCTGAGGCTTTCCAGAAGATGAACTACTTTGCAGTAATAACCACTTGCGGCAGTGAGGATGAGGCTCTCAGGATCGCCAATCACCTGCTCAATGAAAAGTTGATAGCATGTGCCAACTGGTGGCAGGTCAACTCTGCCTACTGGTGGGAAGGCAACTGTGAGCGGGCAGAAGAGTATATGGTTTTCATGAAAACTGTGAAAAAGAACCTGAAGGCTGTTGAATCTGCCGTCGTCACCATGCACAGCTACGAGAACCCAGAAGTGATCCAGATTCCCATTAGCGGCGGCTCGGAGAAGTACTTGGACTGGGTGAAGGAAAGCGTCAAATGAACCACTGCCCTATTAGATTTTGCGGGGACGGATTACTTTTGCATGTCGATTGCTGTGCTTTGTCAGGAGGAAGAGAATAATGTCAGCCGGCAGAGTGGTGGGCATAGTCGTAGCGGGTATACTCCTGCTATTTGGGGTACTGTGGCTGCTGGCCGCGACTTCAAGCTCCGCTGAGAACGCATCGCCAGGCGGGAGATTCGTCGTAGGAATCATTCTATTGGTTATGGGTGGTCTACTCCTGTTCGCTGCTGTGAAAAAGCCAGCCAAAATAGAAGAAGAAAAGGAACTGACGATAGTGCAAAAAATAGAGCTCCCGGGTGATTTGAGACTGGAAGAGATGAAGTGTTCTTCCTGCGGCGCGAAACTGGACAAGGATTCGATCACCGTCAAAGCAGGGGCCGTGATGGTGTCTTGCGGGTACTGTGGTTCTCAATACAAAGTGGAAGAGGAGCCAAAATGGTGAATTGGAGTAGCACCATGAAGATCAGAAACGCGGTGGTCGTACTTATGCTCCTGGGAACGGCTGTGGCCTTATTCCCAAATGGGGCCTCAGCGGATTATGATTTCTCTGTAAGGAAGAATCATGTTGACGTTTACATAGAACGTTCAGGCACGATAGGCATTTACTACGAATTGACATTCTTTTGTAGCCCTTCTGGAAAAGCTATCGACATAGTAGACATAGGAGTTCCGAACAAACACTATATCCTTTCTTCTGCTGCAGCGGACCTGGATGGCGTGAAACTCAAGAAGATACGGCGATCAGAATACGTGCACCCGGGCATTGAGATTCATCTTGGTGGAAAGAAAATTACTCCAGGAACTTCTGGTACTCTCCACTTCTATGTCGAATGCAAGCGCGTCCTCTACCAGGATACCGAGGATAAGACCTACACATCCTTTCGTTTTTCGCCCACATGGTTCAGCCCGAAGTTTGCCAGAGGAAAAACAGACCTTCAGGTCTCCTTCCATTTTCCAGCGGGAGTCACACCTGACGAGACAAAGTGGCATCAAAAAGAGTTCGATGCACATTCATTAGATGATGAAAAAAGGATAGTCTTCACGTGGATAAACGCTTCTGCCTCACCCTCAAAACAGTATACCTATGGAATCTCCTTCCCGAAAAAGTATGTTGAACCCGGAGCAATCGTGACAAAGAAAGCTGTCAGGCGGAGAAGTGTGTTCAAAACGATTGAAAACATCTTTCCGCTTCTTTTCGGGTTTTTTATGGTGTTCTTTGTTGCGATGATAGGGGTAGTCGCTTCACTAACTCAGAAACGAAGGCTGATGAAGTACATGCCCCCGTCGCTTGCTATTGAGGGTGTCGGGATAAAGAGAGGTCTGACCGCTGTTGAAGCCGCGATACTTCTGGAAAAGCCCCTTGACAGGGTATGCACCATGATCCTTTTTGGGCTGCTGAAGAAGGATGCCCTAAGAGTAGTCAAGGCCAAACCTCTGAGATTGGAGGTTCTGGAAAAAAATAAGGAGAAGCTCCGAGAGTATGAATCATTGTTCCTGGTTGCCGTGGACAAAAAGGGTAGGGTTCCTGAGACAAAACTGAGAAAGGTGATTACCAGCCTCATCAAGGGGACCAATGAAAAGATGAAGGGCTTTTCCAGACGTGACACCAGAGAATACTATCGATCCATTGTGAATAAGGCATGGGAGCAGGTTGCTTCCAGCGAGACAGAGGAGGTTGCGTCAGAAGTCCTGGACAGAGAAATGGAATGGTTGATTGCGGATGAGAGATACGAGCAGAGGATGAAAGAGGCACTGGGGGATAGGGTGGTCATCGTCCCTGTGTGGTATCCAGGATACAGAACTGGTGCTGCTGCTGGAGCTCCGGGTCCGGGAATCTCCGTTCCTTCATTGCCCGGTTCAGAATTTGCCAATTCGGTCGTTCGGTCTGTTGAGGGTTTTGCTCATGGGCTCGTTAGCAAGGTTGAGTCCTTTACCGGAGGCATAACGAAAGTGACAAACCCTCCTCCCGCAAAGTCAGGGTCTTCCTGGTCATCCGGGGGGTCCGGGTGCGCTTGTGCATGTGCGTGCGCTGGGTGTGCCTGCGCGTGTGCAGGAGGTGGACGGTGAGCTTCAGTCGACAGAACAACCCGAAATCTGTTCTTCTTTCAAGGAGGAGAAGTTGCCACTGAAAGTGAAGAAGTGGTTTGAACGACCAAAGCCCTTGTCAAAGGGGATGTATCATCTGAGGGCTGAAGGTGAGTTTGGCGGCTACAGGCTTCATCTGAGAATAGAAAATGATGGGAGAGGTATTCTGCTTGTCGATGCGTCAAAGGTTCTCCATCTGAATCAGACCGCGGCTGAGCTTGCCATGCACATCATAGAAGCAACTCCTGTAGAAGATATGATTTCCCAGATGAGGAAGAGGTACAAGGTCGATGCTGAGGCGCTCCGCAAGGATTACGAAAAGATGAAACAGACCATATCTGACCTTGCAAGGACAGATGATGTTTGCCCTATCACGTATCTTGATGTGGAAAGGATAGAGCCCTTTAACACGCCTGTCAGTGCCCCCTATAGAATGGATTTGGCGCTCACATACAAGTGTGAAAACGATTGCAAGCACTGCTATGTGGCCAGGGACAAGAACATGCCCTCTCTTTCTGTGGAAGATTGGAAAAGGGTGCTCAAGAGGTTGTGGGATGTGGGAATACCTCACGTCTGCTTCACCGGTGGCGAGGCTACGCTTTTCGCTGGTCTATTGGATTTGGTTGACTATGCTGAAGAACTGGGAATGGTGACTGGCCTTCTCACCAATGGAAGAAGCCTGGGCCAGCTCGATTTCGTGAAAAACCTTGAACAGGCAGGTCTTGATCACATCCAGATTACGCTCGAATCCCACGATAAGAAGATCCACGACACTATTGTGGGATGTCCGGGCTGGAGGCAGACGGTAAATGGGATAAAGAACGCAATCAGCACACAGGTTTATACAATCACCAACACGACCATAACCAGATTGAATGAACCGGCAATAGAAAGGACGATCAAGTTCATCCGAGATCTGGGCGTAAAGACCTTCGCGGCAAACGGCTTGATATTCACAGGCAAGGGAGAGTATTCTGGATTGGGATTCACTGAAAAGGAACTTGTCCCGATCGTGACCAGGATAAGGGATACTGCGAGAAAACTCGGCATGAGGTTCATATGGTACACTCCAACTCAGTACAAGAATTTCGATCCCGTAGCTCTCGACCTAGGCCCCAAGGCCTGTACTGCGGCCAAATACAACATGTGCATCGAACCTGACGGTAGCGTGATACCGTGTCAGAGTTGGTATGAGCCGATTGGAAATATTTTGACTGACAGTTGGGACAATATATGGAACTCGGAGCTGGCCACTAAGATTAGGAACAAAGAGATGATAATGGATGAGTGCAAAACCTGTGAAGATCTTCCCATATGCGGAGGCGGCTGCCCTCTCTACAATAGCGCGAACGAGTACCTTTGCACGGAATCCAAGTCTGCAGGATGAAAGGCGAGACAGAGATAAGAGCTCGGTACGCTGATACCGACCAGATGGGTGTCGTCTATTATTCGAAGTACCTCGAGTACTTCGAAGTTGGGAGGACGGAACTTCTTCGGGGGCTCGGGCTTCCATATACAGAGCTCGAGTCTAAAGGGATTCACCTTCCAGTTGTTGAATGCACATGCTGCTATAAGCGTCCGGCGCGGTATGATGATGTGCTCACCATCGTCACCACTATTGGAAACGTGGGGAGAGCTTCTATACGCATGGATTACGAGATCTACAGGAAAGGAGACTCAAAGCTGCTTGCATCAGGGTTTACAAGACATGCTTCAGTCAACTCCGATGGCAAGCCCGTGTCAATGCCTGAGGCAATGAGGGCAAAGCTCAAACAGGAGTAGCTAAGGTTTACGGTACTCTTGTGCAAAGTCTGGCTAGATAGAAAGGAGGTTGATGATGAGAGGTTGTCAAACGAGGGCTGCAGGACTCCTTTTGGGAGTTCTTTTGACCATCGCGCTTGTCTTTGCTGTGGGGTGTTCGAAATCCCAGGAGATGTCCGCAAAATCGGAGGGTTTGAGCATGGCAAAGTCTGAGGAGCCGGCGGCAAAACCAGTTGCCACCGACACATCTGCCCGGAAGTTAGACGCGCACGATGTGGTGGCTGTGATTAACATGGCCAAGGGTGGAGAGATAGTGTTTGAGTTCTATCCTGATGACGCGCCCAAGACAGTGGATAACTTCATCACGCTGACTAACAAAGGGTTCTACAACGGGCTCACATTTCACAGGGTAGTGGCTGGATTTGTCGTGCAGGGAGGAGACCCGGCCGGAAATGGGTCCGGTGATGCCGGGTATAACCTACCCGCAGAGTTCAACAAGCAGAAGCACGTCACAGGAACGGTGGCAATGGCGAGAAGCTCGGACCCAAACTCGGCCTCCTGCCAGTTCTACATCTGCCTGGCACCCCAGCCTAGCCTTGATGGCAAGTACACGGTGTTCGGGCAGACGATAAAGGGGATGGATATTGTGAAAGGCATCAAGATAGGGGACGTTATGAAAACCGTCCGCATCCTCCCCAAATCCGAATACAAGAAATAACTAGAAGCTGTCAGCCCGGGGTCAGACCTTACCCTCCGACGGAGTTTATGCTTGGCGAAGCCAAGTGCGAAGGATCTTCGACACTTTGAATAGTAGGGGCGTATTGTGTGCGCCCCTGCTGCTTGGTCCCCAACCTAACTCCAGATTGCCGCGTCCGCCTTCGCTTGGCTCCCCTCGGTTTCGTCCTTGCATGAACTCTGGACTTCGCTCCCTTCGGCGCCGCCTCAGGACCAATTCTCTCTAAGCTTCGACTCCGTCTCAGCAAGAGAGACTAAGCAGGATAAACTCCGAGTCTACCTTTGGCACACGGGAAACACGCGAACAGCAGATTCTTCGACCTTTCAGGCCTCAGAGAAACAAAACGAGGGAGATGTCCCCGCGCAGGATTCAAGTTTCAAGGTTTGACCCCGGATACTTGGAGGTTTATAATATGGGGCTCTGGAAGAGGAGGCCTTTGTGAAGACCGACATTGAGATTGCGCAGAAAGCGAAGATGCTTCCAATCAATGATATCGGAAGCATGATTGGTCTTAAGCGCGAAGACCTGATGTGCTGTGGTGATTTCAAGGCGAAGATTGAACTCGACGCTCTGGCCCGGTTCAGCGAAAAGCCGGATGCGCCTCTTGTGCTTGTCACTTCGATAAATCCAACGAGAGCAGGGGAAGGTAAGACTACGACCTCAGTGGGCCTTGCGCAGGCGTTGAACAAACTGGGCAAGAAAGCGATTGTGACATTGAGGGAACCTTCTCTCGGCCCAGTCTTTGGCATCAAAGGTGGTGCGGCTGGAGGAGGATACAGCCAGGTTCTCCCAATGGAGGACATCAACCTCCACTTCACAGGAGACATGCATGCAATCACCTCTGCTCACAACCTTCTTGCCGCGCTTCTCGATAACAAGATCCACAGGAGAAATCCACTGGGAATAGATGTGAATGCGGTGCCTTACCACCGTGTCATGGACATGAACGACAGAGCTCTGCGCAATATCGTTGTGGGCCTTGGCGGAAGACCTACAGGTGTGCCTAGAGAAGATGCATTCGACATAACCGCTGCAAGCGAAATAATGGCGATACTCGCCCTGTCGAAAGACCATGCTGATTTGAAGAAGAGGATTTCCAGGATTGTTGTGGCGTATGATCTGGACCGAAATCCTGTGACTGCGGAGGACCTGGGTGCCCAGGGGGCGATGTGCGCCCTACTTCGGGATGCTCTGAAGCCGAATCTTGTGCAAACTATCGAGAAGACTCCCGCCATAATCCACGCCGGTCCTTTTGGGAATATCGCGCACGGCGCAAATTCGATCATCGCCACAAAGGGGGCATTGAAGCTGGGTGACATTGTGGTGACAGAGGCCGGCTTTGGCGCAGACCTTGGCGCGGAAAAGTTTCTGAACATAGTATCCAGAGTTGGAGATTTCTACCCTCATGTCGCGGTTCTCGTTGTCACTATCAGGGCATTGAAGAGGCACGGGGGAGTCAGCAGGAGCCGTCTCAAAAGGAAGGATCTGCGGGCGCTGAACGATGGGATGCCCAACGTGGAGAAGCATGCCGAGAACCTGACCAGCTTTGGACTGCCGCCTATTGTCGCTGTCAACGTTTTCCCATCAGATTCAAAGGAAGAAATTGATTTTGTGAAGGAGCACTGCAAGGATGTGGGGCTTTCGGTCGCGGCGAGCGAAGTCTTTGAAAAAGGTGGAAAAGGAGGGATTGAGCTGGCAGAGATGGTTCTTGATGGGTGCAAGAAGAAAGCGCCCATACCGAGGCCACTCTACGCGAGAGAGGCGCCCTTGAAAGAGAAAATCGAGCTCATCGCGAAGAAGATCTATGGTGCCGATGGCGTAGACTACGAAGGGAAGAGCAGCAGACAGATCAGGAAATATGAGGACATGGGGTTCTGTCAATCATTCATCTGCATGGCAAAGACGCAGTATTCCCTCTCCCACGACCCGGACCTGTTGGGCAGGCCTGCTGGATGGCGTCTTGTGATCAGAGAGGTGAGGCTCAGCGCCGGCGCGGATTTCGTCATTCCTGTAACCGGAAACATTATGACCATGCCCGGGCTGCCAAGAGTTCCTGCGGCAGAAGGTGTCGATATTGATGAGTCTGGACGGATTGTCGGTCTTTCGTGATGGGAATTTTGCGCTCGATTTCGGGTATATCTTATTGTGAGGCCGCCTGATGGGACCTTACGAAAAAGCCAGCGACGATGAACTGATAAGGCTGGCAAAAAGTGGCGAATCAAAAGCGTTCGACGCGCTCGTAACCAGGTATCACAGGAAGGTGTATGGCCTTGCACTGAGCATGATGAGGGACCATGACGCGGCCGATGATATATGTCAGGAGACGTTTATTAGAGCGTACAAAGCTTTTGGGAGGTTCAGAGAAGGTGCCAACTTCTTTACATGGATATACAGGATTGCGGTCAACCTTTCTCTTAACGCGATAAGAAACAAGAAGAGGCTTGTTCCAATGGATGATGTACCCGAGACAGTAGGTTCAGTCGCTCCCGTGCAGGAAGATTGTGCTGAGCGGAAAGAGCTTCTGGATAAAGTTAACGAAAAACTTGAACAAATGCATCCTAAGTATCGAACAGCCTTAGTATTACGTGTCAACGAAGGGCTATCGTACGCTGAGATTTCGGCTGTTCTTGGAATACCAAAAGGGACTGTCATGTCGAGGATAAGCAGGGCAAGAGAGATGCTCAGGTCTCTTGTAGAAGAATGAGTGGAGGTGACAGCAATTGGATCACTCACAGGTAAGAAAACTCCTTTCAGCCTACATGGATGGCGAGCTGGACCTTTCGTCAACTGAGATGTTACGGGAGCACATCAACCAATG
This sequence comes from candidate division TA06 bacterium, assembly GCA_004376575.1. Lineage (NCBI taxonomy): Bacteria > candidate division TA06 bacterium. The sequence goes on from SOJN01000087.1 coordinate 34,874, forward strand.
TGAGGCATGTACCAGATATCTTGAGAGCTTCCACGCGCTCGACAAATCTGTGCGTTCTGCAAAGCCAGAAATGCCTGCAGAGGGTTATTTTGAGTTTTTTCCTCAAAAACTGAGAGCGAGAATCCGCTCCGAGGGGAAAGCTCCAGTGCGGATCGGCAGGCTTGAGGTCAGATTAGCAAGAATCCGTATTGGCACGACTGCCATCGTCGTTCTTATGGCCTTTGGTATCGGGTTTCTCTATGGGCAGAGGGAAATCATAGTACCCATGCCAAAACTGACACCCATACCGGTTGTGTCTGAGCTCGCTCCTGAGGCCCCCTTGCTTGAAGCGGCCGATGAGGTCACCTCGACAGCAAAACTGACCTCGAGGGCAGAAGAGAAAGTGGCAAATGGGAGTTCAATTGCTGGGGCATTAGAGAAGGAAGAACGCGGAGCAGAACCGCCGGCCGCTGGGCTGGTCGGTGTTCGGGCAAAGAGGTTCGAATCCGTGGCGAAGGACCGGGCCGTTGAGGCTCCCGCCGAGACCCCGGTACGTGCGTACAGGCCGGATGGATTGAGACTTTCACGGAAGGCTGACAAAAAGGGCAGCCCAGAATTGACACCAGCCACAAGGTATGCTCAGGCGAACGTTGCCCAACTTGATGGCGATTATTCTTCTGCCATGGATGACTATGCCCGTGTGCTGAAGGATAGCCCCGGCACGGACCTTGCTTCCGCTGCTCAATACCAGATGAATATGATAACCGCCGGCCCGGATACCACCGCAAGTATCGAAACTCTAGAAATGGCGGCAAGCATCTGGAAGGATTACATCAGTCAGTATCCCGAGAGCCGCCTCATCCGCCCTGCCTGCGGCCTGTATACAGAGAACCTCTATCTGATTGCCAGAAGAACGAAGTCCAGGTCTGATGCGACCAAGGCTTTATCTGCAATCAAAGAATGCTCAGGACTCATCAAAGAAAAGATGCCATCGGATTTCAAGGAGAGGTCAGAAGAGCTGAAATCCTACCTTAAGGGTTAGCGTTGAACCCTTTGACCACAGATTATCACAGATTTCCACAAGATTTCTCATTTCTTGTTTTGTCATAAGATGAATGTTTTTCTGTGTTAATCTCGTGTAATCTCGTGGTTTCAAGTGGTGTACATTGGGGCCAAGTGCGAAGTATGGGAATAAGTACCTCCTCCCGTGTGTATAAGGACTGAATGTCAAAAAAGGAGGTTTCAAATGTTATCGAAAAAGCTCAGCCCATGTTTGGTTCTTTTTGCGGTTCTTCTGGCTTGCAGTGCCTATGCTGACGGAATAATTATACCTGTTAGGCCGATTAGCAAGCGGATTCCGCCACCGTTATCGATAAAATACCACCACGTCGACGTTACAATAAACAATCAGGTGGCCCGCACGGAAGTCGACCAGGTGTTCAAGAACAACTTCGGCAGCGAACTGGAAGGGATATACATATTTCCAATTCCTCCCGGGGCCGCCATAAATGATTTCTCCATGTACGTTGGGGGCGAGAAGATTGACGCTCGCCTTCTGGACAAAGAGAGCGCACTCAGGGTATATGAAGATATAGTCAGAAGGCAGAAAGACCCTGCGCTCTTAGAGTATGCAGGCAGGGATATGTTCAAGGCCAGGGTCTATCCCATTCCCGCCTACGGCGAGAAGAGAGTGGGGCTCGTGTATACTGAACTGATAAGAAAAGACACCAACCTCTGTTCGTATCGATATTCGCTGAACACAGAGAAATTCTCAGCCGACCCCCTTAACGACGTGAGGGTCAAGGTTACGATCACCTCCAGAGTTCCCATACTGAGCATCTATTCACCGACACACCAGATACAGATTGAGAGGTCAGGCCCGACTAAGGCAGTGGTCACCTACATAGAAAAGAATGTGAAGCCTGATAAGGACTTCGTAATCTACTATAGACTGTCAAAGGAGCAGATGGGTGTCAGCCTGTTAAGCTATAAGGAGTGGAGAGGGGACGGTTATTTTCTCCTTCTTGTTTCGCCGAACGACTGGTCCATTGACCAGAAGGTCTTGCCCAAGGATGTCGTTTTTGTGTTTGACAGGTCAGGCAGCATGAGCGGCAAAAAGATTGAACAGGCCAGATCGTCACTCGCGTTTTGCCTGAGCTCCCTCAATGAGAAGGATAGATTTGCTCTCATAACATTCAATGACGTCGTGAAGGAGTTTTCTACAACCCTTCTTCGAGCCTCCAGAAAGAATGTGGAAAACGCCAAAGAGTTTGTCAAAGGGTTGAGCGCGAGCGGGGGAACCGACATTCACGGCGCGCTCGTGTCTGGGCTCGACATGCTTGAGTCCGGGTCAAGACCCAAGATGCTTCTGTTTCTCACCGATGGACTTCCCACGGTTGGGATTACGGACGTGAACGAGATTGTGAGAAGAGTCGCTGAACGTAACTCCAAAGGCGCGAGAGCCTTCACGTTTGGTGTTGGGTATGACGTTAACACAAGACTGCTGGACAGGCTGGCGAACGAAAGCAAAGGTTCTTCCGAATACGTGAGACCCAACGAAGACATAGAAGTCAAAGTCTCTTCGCTCTACTCAAAGATCATGAATCCGGTCTTGACCGACATCGAAATCCATTATGGCTCAGCGGGTGTTTCAGATGTGTACCCGCGCAAGATTCCAGATCTGTTCAAGGGGAGCCAGCTTGTTCTGACAGGCCGTTACAGGAACTCGGGCAATGCGAGAATTGTGCTGGAAGGAAAAATGGAAGGGAAGACAAAGAGGTTTTCATATACCCTTGCGTTTGAACGAAAGGACAAGGAAAACGACTTCATTCCTCTATTGTGGGCGTCGCGCAGGATCGGGCACCTCATCGAGGAGATAAAAGCACATGGAAAGAGCCAAGAACTCGTTGAAGAGATTGTCAGGTTGAGCAAGAGGTTCGGAATCCTCACCGAATACACGTCCTTTCTTGTGGACAAAGATGTGACTGTGGCGCTTCCCTCGCTGCGCGAAGAGGCTGAGAGAAAGCTCGAGGCTGCCGATGAAGCAGTTGGTGGTTGGGCTGTAAACCAGTCTGTCAACGCAAAGAGAATGAAGAAGTCCGCTCAGGTTCCTGCTAACACTTACTATGATGACCGGGGAGTGGAGCGGAAATTCGAGAATGTGGTTCAGGTTGGCAATAGAGCTTTCTTCAACCAGAATGGGAAGTGGGTTGAAACAACTGGTGACTCGAAGATGCCTGTAGTCAAAGTAAAAAGGTTCAGCAAGGCTTACTTCCAACTGCTAAGGAACGACCCTTCCGTTGGATCTTATCTTTCTCTCGGTCAAAATGTGCAGTTCAACATAGGCAATCAACAGATTCAAATCGCAGACAGCGGCAAAGAAGAGTTCAGCCAATCAGAGCTGACGGAGCTGTTTGACTAAGTTTGTTCGGCTGGCCAAGACAGTTGTTTGTAGGGGCGGTTCGTGAACCGCCCCGCCTTACTAACACTCGCCGCGACAAAACCTCCTGTCATTGCGATTCAAAAAGGCCCGGCTTTTCCAGAGAAAAGACGAGGTATTTTTGATCCTTCGTCGGCACAGCCGACGGAGGAGTAGCAGGGCGACCCCATGTATCTCGCTTCGCGAGAAACGGGGCGAAGAAGCAATCTAAATGTGATATGAAATGCACAAAAGGTGATAGGATCTCTACTACGACCTGTGAGATTGCTTCGCGACCTTTGGCCGCTCGCAATGACACCCTCCCTTGTCATTGCGATGAGGGTGAGCGACCCTTCGACAAGCTCCCGGTGTATCTCACTCCGCGAGAAACGGGGGCAGGCGAAGCAGTCCACCTATAACGAAGGACACCCCCCTTCTGTCATTGCGATGAGCCCGTTAGGGCGAAGAAGCAATCTAAATGTGATATGAAATGCACAAAAGGTGATAGGATCTCTACTACGACCTGTGAGATTGCCTAGGCTCGTTTCGATTGTCCTCCGCCGGCTTGTGCCGACGAAGGACCAAAAATGCCTCGTCTTTTCTCTCGAAAAGCCCGACCTTTTTGGTTCCCTGCGTTCAGTTTTCGGATCGTAGGTCCGTCTATCTTGAGACAAGGATTTACTTCTTGGGACTTGGTGCGAGGCAAGCCCCTCATGATTCGAAATTGGTAATTCGCAGTTTGTAATTGGTAATTCCGTGGAGAGGAGAAGGTGTGCGGGGAATTTGATTGACAGGGCAAGTCAGGAAGGCTAAGATTCACCAGTGAGAGAAAGGAGGGAAGATGGCGGAACGGGAACCCGGCAGGAAACAGAAGGAAGATAGGAGAAAAGGTCAAAGGAGGAGGTATCTGTCCGAGGAGGAATTCCGCAAGCTCTTGAAAGAGGGGAAGATCACTCCGGATGACAGGCGGGCCTGGGAGGAGAGAAGAAAACAGGAGAAAAAGGACTAGGCGTGGGAGAGATAGAAGAGAGTGCAAGGACGCTGGGCAGGATGCTGAAGGAGTCACCGGAATACAAGAAATTTGGAAAGGCATCCGATTCCCTGGAGAATGATGAGGAACTGAAGTCGCTCATCAACTCGGTGGCTGAAAAAGAAAGGTCGTTGAACAAGAAGATGGAGAAGGCGATACCGGTTGAGGTGGAAGAGAAGAGGAACCTGAAGGAGTTAAAGGACAAAGCCCAGGCCAACGCTGTCTACGCTGAATTTCTCGAGGCCGAGAAGGCGTACTTTGCGCTCATGAAAAGGGTGAACGACGCAATGAATGAAGCGCTGAAAGATGAGAGTGCGCCCAGTGAGAGTTCTTAGTTTTCTCGAGTTTACCATTTGTCTCTAAATCGATACTCTGATCCAGCAAGATCTCCGAAAATACATAGATGTGAGAAATAGTGTCTGCGGCACCAGGCTCGGTGTCAAGTTCGGCTCTATGATGTTTGACCATCCCAGGCAAATCTTGGTGAGATGAGGAGCTCAGCACAGAGGTTTCGAATCACATGAAAAGGCTTGTCAGTCCCAAGCACATCGCGGCAGTCACGGCTGCTCTGGCTCTGCTCATGCTGCTGGGGGCATACTTCGAGACGAGGCGCACCTCCAGAAACATACTCGAGGTGATGGAAGCAGATGGAGCAGCCCTGGTAGAAAGTCTGATTATGAGTAGCCAGAACAGCCTGAAAGCTGAGACTGCTATCCTGGGTTTTGTGGCCGACAAACTGCTTGACGATTGCCGTGTGGTTGATAGGTATGCTGACAGAGGCAGAATGACACTTTTTGACATAGCCGTAGCCAGAGGTCTCGCCTATGTGGACATTTATGACGGGGGAGGGAATCTGATAGCTTCCAGTGGAGAGCATGAAAATGTTCTCTCTGTTGACAGCACCACTGTTCCCAGAGGTAAGGAGGTCTTTCTGGGGGAGAGGGGCGGGGAGTACGCATTCGCCATGGCCAGAAGGCATGGCCAGGGAATCATTGTCTGTGCCGTCGATGCCTCCTACATTGAGTACTTCAAGAAAGACATCAGTATTGGCAGTCTGATAGACAGCCTCAGTGAGAAAGAAGGGCTGGTTTACCTGTTGTTGCAGGACCCGGGACAGGGGATCATTTTTGCCTCAAAGAACATCGACAGGATGAAAAAGATTGAGCGCGATCCCTTTCTAAAAGAGGCGCTTTTGTCAACCACGGCAACAAGCAGGCAATACGACTTTCAAGGAGTCAAAGTTCTGGAGGTCGTGAAGCCTTTCTTCTTTGAAGAAAAACCCTACGGCATATTCAGGGCTGGACTTTCGCTCGACGGCTACAATGCTGTGATGAGAGGTTCGCGGCGGCAGACAATTGTTGTGAGTGGTGTTCTGTTCCTGATTGGCATTGTCGTTTTCACACTCCTCGCATTGAATCAGACTTTTGAGGTGGTCAACAAATCCTACACTGAAATAAGGTCCTTTACCACAGCGGTTCTTGAGAGTATGGAAACCGGGGTGGTTGCAGTTGACAGCCAGGGAAGAGTGACGGTGCTGAATCGGGCAGCTCACCAGATACTGAAAGTGAACTCGTCTGTCCTGCTCAGACCCTACGATGAGGTTTTTCCTGATGATCCTCTCCGGCTTAAGGAATTGCTGTCAGGAAAAGAGACTGGAGGTGAGTTCGAGACTGAAATCCTTGGCTCAACAGTTTCAATAAGCATTTCGCCACTGTATGATAGCGAAGAAAAAGTATCAGGCGGAACGGCACTATTGAGAGACGTTACCGCAATAAGGAAAATGGAACAGGAGATGAAGCAGAGTGAACGGCTTTCTTTGCTGGGGGACACTGCAGCATCAGTCGCCCACGAGGTGAGGAACCCCTTGAATGCGATATCCATGGCTGCGCAGCGCCTGGAAGAAGAATATGCTGTAAAGGAAGGGATGGAGAGTGCAAAGAACTTCTCCCGAATACTCAGACAGGAGGTGAAAAGGCTGGACGGGATTGTCAGTCAGTTCCTGAGTCTGGCGAGACCTTCGGAATTGAACCTCCAGAGATCCGATTTAAACAGACTGGTTACCGAGACCGTGGCCCTGGCAGAAGGGGAGGCCGGCCCTCTTTCTGTGGAGATAAACGCCTTGCTCGGAGACATACCTGAATTGATGCTTGACCCTGACGAGTTGAAGAAAGCTGTGATAAACATACTGAGGAACGGCATGGAAGCTGCAGGTAAGGGAGGATCTGTGAGCCTATCCACAAGAGTTGATGGTGACATGGTGGCCCTGCGGATAGAAGACACGGGCAAGGGGATGAGTAAGGAAAAGATGAGAAAGGTTTTTCAACCGTATTTCACCACAAAAGAGCGCGGTACTGGCCTTGGCCTTTCCATAGCCCAGAGGGTGGTAGCAGACCACGGAGGTAGAATTGATGTCGACTCCACTCCGGGCAAAGGCACGGTCTTCACCATATGGCTGAATGTCCCGCCCTTTGAGGGAAGCGTGTAGAGGAGGATAAATTGTCTGGCCCGCGTGTGCTCATAGTAGATGATGAGAAAGTGCAGAGAGACCTTCTTCAGGGTTTTCTTGAAAAAGAAGGGTATGATGTCACCTCAGCAGCATCAGGCGAGGAGGCTGTGGAACTCGCTTCCTCTCAGGGGTTTGAGATTGCCCTGATTGATTTGAAGATGCCAGGGATGGATGGAGTGGCCACTCTCAGAAGCCTGCGTGAAAAGAACCCGGAACTTGCGGGAATCATCATGACGGCATTTGCGAGCGTGGATACAGCAGTCTCAGCGATGAAACAAGGGGCACATGAGTACCTGACCAAGCCGATTGATCTGGCTGAGTTGAAGATAGTTCTTGGGAGGACTGTGGAGAAACAGAGATTGATTGTCGAGAACATCTACCTGAAACAGGAGCTGGAAGCGAGAGTCGGTTTCGAAAAAGTGATTGCAGAGTCGAACGGAATGAAGGAGGTGCTCAGTACAGTTGCCAGGGTTGCCAGGTCGAAGGCTACTGTGCTCCTGACCGGCGAGAGCGGAACGGGCAAAGAGGTGGTAGCAAGAGCAATACACTATGCGAGCGACAGGAATAAAGAAAGATTTGTGCCTGTCGCATGCGCTGCGCTGCCCGAAACCCTTCTTGAGGCGGAACTCTTTGGGGCAGAAAAAGGTGCATACACGGGCCTGGACCGTATGAGACGTGGAAGATTTGAACTGGCTGATGGTGGAACTCTTTTCCTGGATGAGATAGGAGACATCCCGCCTACTATTCAGGCGAAATTGCTGAGGGTTCTTCAGGAACACGAGATCATGAGATTGGGAAGTGACAAGACCCTCAAGGTGGATGTGAGAGTGGTGGCAGCCACAAACAGGCCGCTCAAGGAGAAAATATCCGAAGGGGAGTTCAGAGAGGACCTCTACTACAGGCTCAATGTAGTTTCTATTGAGATTCCGCCGCTGCGCGACAGGCGTGAAGACATCATGTCGCTTGCCGACCACTTTATCAAACACTTTGCATCCGAGTCGGGCAAGGAGATAAAGGGGTTTGCGCGAAGTGCCAAGGATTCCCTTTTGATGTATGACTGGCCCGGCAACGTGAGAGAGTTGGAGAACGCGATCGAAAGAGCGGTTGTCCTATCCAGGGGAGACACGATTGAGAATTTGGATCTCCCTTTTCCTGTGGCAAAGGCCGTGAAGACAGACGATCTATCCATGGAGGCCGTCGAAAAGGAGCATCTGGAACGAGTCCTGTGTAAGGTCGGGTGGAACATTGGCAAGGCGGCCGAGATTCTCAAGATTCACAGGAATACCCTGGCAGCAAAACTGAAGAAGTATGGATTAACAAAGGACAGGAGGAAGATGGATAGTTGAGAGAGAGGGCTGGGCATAAGCCCTCACCGTGCAAGGTATTAGGATTAGGAGATAAGAAGTTACTTGAGCCCTACCTCAGGGCTATTGCAGCCCTTGGATACAGTCCCTCCACAGATTCTGACGCAGATATCATAGTTGCCATTGATCCTTCTGACAATGATCTCAGAAGGCTCAGAAAGGACCCGTCAACAAGATTTGTACCAGTCATCGCGGTGATGGAACAGGTAGGAACATGGCCGGATGGAGCAGACCTGGTAATCAAATCTCCAGCATCTCCGCAATTTGTAGCAGCCCAATTACAAGCCCTCAGAAAGAGAATACTGATTGAAAGGTCAGTTTCACCACTGACAGGACTGCCGGGTGCTTCCAGCACAGAGATGGAGATAGAGTCGAGGTTCGATTCAGGGGCTGTATTCTATGTGTCGTACATTGACATAAACAACTTCAAACCATTCAATGATGCCTATGGCTTTGAGAAGGGAGATCTGGTCATAAAAGCCCTTTCGTCTGCCATCGTAGATGGTCTTTCCAGGTTTGATACTGAGGATTCCTTTTCTGGGCATATAGGTGGCGATGACTTCGTTGTGGTGAGCGGCCGCGAGCCGGGCTCTGTCATGAGGTGGCTGGCGTTGGAATTTGACCGGTTGGTTCGAGGGTTCTATACAGAGATCGACCGGTCGAGAGGCGGCATCGTCTCCTTTGACAGAGAAGGGAGGAGGAAGAAATTCCCGCTCATGTCCATTTCTATTGCCTCTTTACGCTGTGGCAAAGAGGCGAGCACCAGCAGGGAAATGTCTCAGCAACTGACAAGCTTGAAGAGGAAGGCGAAGTACGAGGCGACGTGCACAGAGGGTTCTGTGTTCCTTAGTTCCGAAGGGAGTGACAAGGGGACCGATACGGAGATCTTATTGGGTAGCCTGATTGTGAATGACTCAATTCCCACATCCTACAGAAGAGCAGTCATAGAAGCTGCAGGCGAACTCCACCTAGGCGAAACTGTTGATTGCCTGAAACTGATGCTCAGACAGTCTCCGGATGAGAAGTTGAGGAAATCAGCAGCATACTCGCTTGGAAGAATAGCGGACAGAGAAAGTACTGGTGAACTCATGGCGGCGTTAAGTGATACTTCAGCCCATGTGAGAATGAGAGCTGCTGAGGCCCTAGGCGAAATGGGGGATGGGAGTGCGCTTGAACCTCTGTTAAGAGCGGGATCGGATGTTTCAAGGCATGTGAGATGCGCGGCTCTGACATCTATCGGACGCCTGGGGATTCACTCGGCCATGCCTCATCTGGCAGAAGCGACCCGGGATCGCTCAGTAGACGTGAGGATATCTGCGGTCAAGGCTCTGGGTGCATTGGGAGGTTCTGCTGCTTATCCAGAGCTGGTTCGCTGCCTGAAAGAGGGGCCGAGTCCTGTGACCAAAGCGGCGGCGGAGGCTCTCGGCTACATTCCAGATGTCAGGTGCGTGGATGTTTTGTGTCAGGTGCTGGAGAGCCATGATTTAGACTGTGTGTGGCGAGCAGCATACTCCATCTATCTTATTGGCAAGAGTGGCCTTGTTCAGGTGGACAAGAGTCACGTTGCTGACCTGCTCCTGAACCATTTGGGTAGCAAGAACGGATATGTGCTTAGGACCTGCGCCATGGCTCTGGGAGCCATTGGACACCTGGAGGCTGTGGGGCCTGTGGTTGGGCTCTTGCGTGATCCCAGAGACTATGTCAGGTCTGCCGCAGCTGTTGCCCTGGGAAAGATTGGTGACAAAAGGGCTCTGGGGCCGCTCCGTCTTGCGATGAAAGATGGAAGGGCGACCGTGAAGCGCAATGCCGCCTGGGCTCTGGGAGAGCTGGGAGTTCCTGAAGCTCTGGAGACGCTCCGGGTCTTGCTGAAGGATAGATTTGAGAGTGTGAGAGAGATGGCTGCGATGTCGATATGCAAACTTGTGGAAAAACATTCAAGTCAAAATGAAAAACATTAGGGAGATGAAGCATGGCAAAAGGATTGTCATTGACCTGTGAGATTGCTTAGGCTCGTTTCGATTGTCCTCCGCCGGCTTGTGCCGACGAAGGACCAAAAATGTCTCGTCTTTTCTCTTGAAAAGCCGGACCTTTTTGGCTCGCAATGACAGATTTGCTTTTTGACATACATTTTGAGATCAAGCATATGAAAGAAGGTTGTCATTGCGATGAGCCCGTTAGGGCGACCCCGTGTATCTCGCTTCGCGAGAAACGGGGCAGGCGAAGCAATCTAAATGTGATATGAAATGCACAAACAGTATTCTGTCTACATAATGACGAACAAGCATCACACCGTGTTTTATACGGGAATAACTAGCGACCTGAAGAAAAGAGTATGGGAGCACAAACAGGGATTGGTAAAGGGTTTTACGAGGAAATACAACATCATCAAATTGGTCTACAACGAGGTTTTTGGAAATGTGCTTGATGCCATTACAAGAGAAAAGCGGATTAAGGGCGGTTCGAGGAAGAGGAAAATCGCCTTGATTGAAAGCGTGAACAAGGAGTGGCGGGATCTGTACTATGACCTGTGAGATTGCTTCGCGACCTTTGGTCGCTCGCAATGACGCCCTCCCTTGTCATTGCGAGGAGGGAACCGACGAAGCAATCCAC
>SOJN01000088.1 GCA_004376575.1 candidate division TA06 bacterium
ATTCTCAATGACGACTTGGCTCATGGGTGCCCTCTGCCCTTGTTGCTACGAGTCAATTCAGTGTAGCAGACCTTACGCCTTGAGTCAAGCCCTAGAACAGCCGTTCCCCAGCGAGCGGAATGGGGTCAGGCGTTCAAAAAGCAAGCCCCAGGTGTTCAACGAGAGTCTTTGGAGCGCAAGGATATCACCAAAGGTCTTGACTCCACAGCTACAAGCTGTATGATTTGAGAGAAGTAGCTGAGAGCTTCAGGGACGCGAAAGGGGTGGGGTTCCGATGAACAGAGTCACGCAAATTATCCTGACGGGTCTAGTCCTTCCGTTTGGCATCTGCATGCTGCTGGCAGACGGACGCAGTGCTCACGCGTCCGGCTCAGGGCGTGTTGCAGATGTGGTTTTGACCTCCGGTGAAGTGTTATTGGCGCAGGCGTATGATCCGCAAATTCGGAAGCTCATTGAAACGACGGTTCTGTTACCGGTATCGTCGTCTCGTTGGCTCGAATTGGAACTCCGGAAGGGAGAAGACGCACTCATAATGTGCTCAGAAAAGAAGCTGGACAATATTGGTGCTGTTATGCTTCTTGACGAGCGCAACTTTTCCAAATGGAGGTCCGGGCTGAATTACCAGTACGTACGAAAATATTCTGCTGTGCAATTCATGGCCTTCTATGTTATGCCCAATGCAACCCCTGCTAGGTACTTTCTAGTAATCAGTAACGAGGCAGATACATCGTACGCAAAGGTCTCGGTGGAGGCTCATGCTTTCGCCGAGCTTCCAGGCCCCGAGATGAGTCCTGTACTGACCGCGAGGTTCTTGGTTCGACCTTCGGGCACTCGTGAGGATATCAGAAGTTTTGTGCGCAGATCACATTGGTGTTTTGGGGCTTTTAGGTGCAAAACAGCAGACCCTATTGATTTGGAGATTATCGATGATAGCGGCAGGGTAGTAAAAACCTTCCGTGGACTCAAGCATGGCGCTTTTAAGTTCCGAGCTAAGGGCGGAGAATATCAGTTCAGGCTGATTAACAGATCTAGGTCCAGGGTCCTTGTGGGATTGGTGGTTCTCGGCTGGGAAGAGGAACCGAGCAACGAAGACTTTGAGGAGATTCCCTCAGTCCTTGAGTCGATCCCGTAGCATGTTCCCGTCTCCACATCCCGCGTTTTGGCAAATTGGCTCCAGGTCACCGGGGTCAGGCGTTCAAAAAGCAAGCCCCAGGTGTTCAATTTTCTTTCATCGCCTGGAAGTCCGAATAGAGAGGATGTGTATGGTGACACCGATTGCTATTAGAATCAGAATCAATCTGACAAAAAGGATGTGGACCACGAAAACGGCCGAAAATATAATTGTGGCCCACAACAAGGAAATGGAGAAGGCTTTTACTTTTGGCGGGACCCCTTTCCCTCGTTCATAATCCCTAATGTAATTTCCGAGCCATTTGTTACCCAAGAGCCAACTGTGGAATCTTTTTGAGCTTCTTGCATAGCATGCAGACGCAAGCAAGAGAAAAGGAGTAGTAGGCAAAAGAGGCAAAAATATCCCAATGATCCCGAGTGCTGTAAAGAAGGTTCCCGCGATAATCAACAGCCGTCTGGTCAGCTCACCATGAGTGTGGGATATGTTCAATTGTTATCGGGCTCCGCATTCATGTCATTGATAGCACCGAGGTGCATAGATGTCAACACGCTTTCGGAGCCACAACCAACCGAACCACTACGTGCATATGTGCGCATATGTACACATATGAATGTGTGCCGTATGGACACTGTGGTGGCCGTGTTGCCAAAAAGTCAAGTCAGAGATCCTTTGCACTCGGCTCCGCCAAGCATAAACTCCGTCGGAGGGTTGAAAATCCTTCGCGAAAGCGGAGGGCACCGACCCCGGCACTCACTAAGAGTTCTTACGGGGCCGGCACGTTTCTTCTTGAAACCATATTACGGATGCTATACAATGTGTTTGATCTTGAGAACTCAGCTTTTGAATCTCAAGATGCTGAGCAGCATTCTGCTCGGGGGCTGCAAGGGAGGCGCGTTATGAACGTAGAAAAGAAGTGTCTGCTGTTGGGGGTTATTCTGATCAGTTTGAGTCCTCTTCGAACGTATGGTCGTCCATGGGGAGAAGATGTCCTCATTTATGAAGGGCAGATAACCTGTTTTGACGTCGACTACACCATGGACGGGACTATGTACGTTGGTTTCCAGATCGATGATCCTCCCTGCTACACTTTGTGCTTTTATGCCTCTTCTGACCACGGATACACGTGGGAGGCGAGATGGTGGAGCGACGGAATCGCTCTTGACAGATTTGCGAAAATCAAAATCCTAGTCGGAGAGCCAGCTCACGACGAAGTTTACTGCTTCTTTGTACCACCTTCTGATAACCTTCCCTGGGTTTGGCGAATACCGGTCGATTTTTCGGGAATTGGTGAGTGCTACCTCATAAGTGAGAAAGTGTCGGATGAAGTGGGATTTGACGCTGCAAGAGCCATAAGTGACGACTACTCTATGGAATTCGTCTTCTACTCTACTTCTGACAGTACTATTTACGCTTGCAGGTCTATAGATTACGGCGAAACCTGGGATGTCGGTGCGATTGGCCTTCAGGCGCCGTTTGCATCTCAAGATCTATCCATAGCCTGGGGCCCTCCCTCAAATTATTACTTGGCCTGCGCTGTAATGTCTGTTGGTGACCCGCCTGATAGTGCGGAGATTGGCCTTATCACGAACTTCAACGACGGGGTGGGATCCTGGTCGAGCTGGGGGCCAATAACAACCAATTCTGTAAGGGACAAAAACCCGCGCGTTGCTGCATCTAACGATGAGATGAATCCTGCCATATGGGTAGCTGAGACCAATCTCTCAGAAGGTGTGGATGCCCAGTTATGTGTATGGTCTCTTCGTTCGCCTGATTCTCTCGGCTCAGACTGGACTCCCACGCTTATCTCAAGCTCTCTTGCCTCTGAGCACTGCGGTGACATTATGTCCCGCAAGGAATTTGGCAATCCTTCTGTGAATATGGCGTGGGTCTATGATGATAGTTGTGCAATGAGAGATGTGCTTAGGATGTGGTCTAGGGGTGACGACCCCACCAAGTGGCACGATGACACAGTGATAAATGATCATATGGCACACCCCTGGTCCCTTGGTGCTGCCCCGCAAATAATCTATTCACCGGGAGTTCCCGGTGGCGGAGTGATCTATGCAGGGTTTGGCTGCCAGAACCTCTACTTCGACGCCCAATGGATTACTGGGGTCGAGGAGAGCGAGCGCCGCAATGTACCGGGTTTTTCTGTCTCTCCAACCCTGACCATCCGCGAGAGGCCTATTAAGCTTTCAATTCCATGGAAAGGCCTTGCTGAGGTTTCTCTGTATGATATATGCGGCAGGCTAGCATACCGTCTCGGACCGGTCTTCTGGAATGAAGGCGTCCACGCTCTTCATTTGAACCAATTAGGCAGCGGAGTCTACTTCCTCGAGCTCAAGATCAACAGCCGCGTTATTGGCAAGAGCAAACTAGTCATACTCGAGTAATGACTTGTGGGCCAGCCCAAAGCCACAGGCCTCCGAGAAGGAGCGTCAGTCCTGCCAGCGCGACTTCCCGTGGAGGCCCAGATTTAGAAGCCCAACCACATCATTCCCTACTTTCGAATTTTGGAAAATTGGAAAGTATCATTCATTCGTGACATATCTCAAGATTGGTGCTCCATAGTGACTCAGTGGCAATCCTTGGGTCGAGCCAGTAAGTCATTCAATCCAAAGCACTTCAGCGACACGCACATGGAATTGCCGAGTTGGGCACGGATATTGCTAATTCCATATCATTGAGAGGAGCGAGAAGATGGAGCGCACCGTCCTTAAAGCTGCCAGTGTTTCTGAAGACTTCTGGAGCTATTTTCTCTACCGAAAGCTCCACTTGTTCAGAGGCCCTCGGGATCCAAAGACCATGGTCTCCTATTTCATAGAAGAACAGACAGCCATGAGAGAGGAAGATGCTAAGACGCGAGGTATAGCAGCATCTGAAGAGCTCATTGAAAGAGCCAGGACGAAGTTCTTGGGGCTCACAAATGATTACATTACTTTGATGCTCAGAATAGGCGAATTCGCGCACGATAGAGCCAGCAAAGAATTCGCGGAGAAAGAGCTGAAAATAGTCCAGGTTAGAACTGATTTTGATTTTCGTACCTGGTTGGTGAGAATGCTATTCGTAATCGATGCCCAGCCCCACAAGATATCACTCTTTCATGAGCTTCTGGGTCAAATCGAAAAAGCTGTTCTTCTGGAAGGGCGTTTCGTGGCGCAGCTATTCTCAGTGAATAAGCGAGACCTGGACATCGATTTTGAGTTGATACGTCTTAACTATCCTTTTGTGGGTAAACTCAACCGCAAAGACTGATGCGTCCGTAATCTGCTCTGTAGGATGGCCTCCAGCCTCCATATTCCCGTATTTTCGAAAGTTCCAATTTTCCAAATTTGGAAAATTGGAAAGTATTGCTTGATGACCGGGGTCAGGCGTTCAAAATTCAATTTTGAACCGCTGAGGCCTGACCCGTCTTCGCTCAACTCCGTTGAGCTTCCCCACTTCGCTCTTCAGAGCTACCCGACTCCGCCAGCCTACATCTTGCCTCACTTCGGCTGGCTGCGCTTTTCCTAGCTTCGATGGGCTTCCCCCATCAAGGAAAGGGTGTCTTTTGTAATTGGTAGTCTGCAATTCAGGTGTCAATTTCGCAATTTCGAAGGTTGGTGTAAGGGGTGCACGGGATCTCTTGATTTCGAAGGCCGGGCTGGGTCGAGTGGAATTTTGTGTGTAAAGCTTACAGCGTACAGCTGAACCAGTCTCACATGTGATTCCCAACGCAAGCCTGTCGCGAAATCCCGTATTGCTTGATTGACAATGGGATGAGTGATCAGGAAAAAATCTTTAGCCCAAAAAGACCTGAAGAATCGCAGGAAATGATTAAGATAGAGGTCGAGCCTTCTTTTTCACCCCAAAGGGAAGTTGGAGTTGATTGGAAGGAAGAATCCAGACTGGCGCGACCTGTGGAAAGAGTTGGTATGATTCTGGATTCCCTGGATTCCCGCTTTCGCGGGAATGACAGGGGGCGGGCTTAGCGGGAATCCAGAACGGTATCATAAACAAGTCCACAAAGAAGTGTTGTCATCCCCGTGAAAATGGGGATCCAGTGAGGATACCATGAACGAGAGACAACCGCCTGCCTTGCCTGCCTGGGGCGTTTCACGGCCCCGTTTCTCACGAAGCGAGATACACGGGGCCTGCTCCTGATGACCCCGGCCAGAAGCCTTGTCTCAGAACCACATGCATGTCCCGGGATAGCGGAAGGGGCAAAAACGCACTAAGAGTTTCCCAAATACCTCTTTTCGCGAAAGGCTCAACGCATAAACCTCTTGACAAATTGGAGTTAGAGTGGTAGAATCTGTAGCGTTGGCCATGTCAACTAGAGCGGGGCGCTCTCAACCAGAGCAAAAAACGATAACGTAGTTAGTCGCAGGTTCGTCTGCGGTATGTGCGTTCGGCACAGTTCTCGCAGACTGTCAGAGCTTCACATTGCTATACCAGAGTGTAGTGCGTTACTGCTGAAAAGAGAGGAGGTGATTCTGAAAAATACGGTCCTGGGAGGAAGCGGTGCGAGGATTGGCATCGAATTGATGCGGTGGAGTTACCGACCGAGTGTCAACCAAAGGGTGGTTAGCGTTAAGACAGAGGGCTCCTTATAGGATCAATACGCGGCCCGCCAGAAATGACAAATGACACTGTCACGGTTGAGAGTCACTTCCACTCGCTGGAGTATCAGATTCTAGGACTGAACCAGAGAATGTGCAAGATCAGATTCCGGTCATCGCCTCATACTCAGTTGCTTCTAATTTGCTTTCTATTAAAACAGCGACCACAGCTATGCGTACATAGAAGCGTTATTGAAGCATTCCTATCCACTTTTTGGGGTGGGTTACATTGGGCAGGTAGCTACCTCTGTATCCAACGTGATCACAACTCGCAGTAGTGCTCTTCAGAAGCAAGCTGATCGGGCCAAATCCTGAGGCGGCCTTGGGCGGGATTGGCGACTCTCCACATGAATGAGCACTTACCGTGCGAGGAACGTTCACAGGTCCTATGTATTCGTATAGGTAAAAGGGAGGTGGACTGGTATGTCCAAAGGTAAAGCAGGTCTCTGGATTCTCTTTTTTGTGCTGGCAGCGGTCATAGCCATCACTGCGATTTTCGCGGGCGGCGCTGGAAGTGCTCGCAAGAATAGTCCGGAGCCTGCCTCAACGGAATGGCACTCTCCCAAACATTATCAGTTCGTGTCCATATCGGAACGCCTTTTCCAGAGGTACCCGGCACAGGAAGCAAAACGCAACATATGCATGCTTGAAAAGGTGACTGGACTTGACTGCGACCAGAATCCACTCGTTTCAGTCTATGTGAAGAAGACGACAGAGAACACCTACTTCTACGTATCGGAGATTGTTATTCCTGAGGTCAAGGATGAGCAGCCGTTCTTATCTCTGGTGAACAGAGAAATTGTTATCGGCAATGCTTCCTTAGACTCGATCTGGGAAGCATGCAAGGGGGGTGAGTAGCATGAAAAACTCACTTATGCTTTTGTTCCTCTTTACCTTCATCTTGTTGTTCTCATCCTGTCAGCTTACTGACTATCCACAAAGTGTTCCGACAGAGCCAGAGGGTCAGTTGGGTGCTCCTCCGATGGAGCAGGTTTCTGTTTACGACCATCTTATGCAGAGGGCAGGTACGGGCAGTTCGCTAGATAAGAGCGATGTTGTCTGGTTTGCGAAGAGGCTCTTGCACGATGTTGGGATTGATATAAAGCAGGAGAGTGCTTCAGAATTTGAGGTATTTGATTATGGGAAGACTTTCGCGTGCAGTTTTAGCGGCATTGTTGTCTACTATTATTCCTTCGATGATGCTGAGCCACCTGAGGAAGAACAGTCTTTCGAGGAATGCGTGGACGACTGCGTGGCAGCGTGTATGGAAGGGGTCGATCCGAACGATCCGATGTATAACCAGATGTGGAAGTTATGTAACCGGGAGTGTCGCATAACCTGTGCGCACAGGAAAAAGGGGAAGGGGAGATTCTCTCGCAACCCCCCTTGGTAGGGTTGCTGAATTCTACAAGGCAACGTGTGAAATAATCACAGGGCTGGCCTGGAATCGCAGTACAATTCCTACGGACCAGAGGCTGTGATATGCGACGCCGAACTGAACTGCTTGACAAGCTGTTTCCGGGGTGGTAACATCCGGACAGTTGGCAGCATCAAGTAGAGCGGGCCGTGTATCAACCTAAGCGTAAAAAATCATGAGTCAGCCAGAGTCGGATTGTAGGGGACTTCGGATTAAGTATTGAGCAATGAATTCTCAAGTCGAATCAAGGTCTTATCGTCGGTTGTAACATAAGGTGATCAAAAGCCTATCTGTGTCCAAGTAGCCTCACGAGGTACCATGGTTGCCGGAGCTAGGAGGTCGAAATGTCTCTAACATTCAAATGCATCTACTGTGGTAAAGACATTACCGTTGAGCCGTCACAAATTCAGGAGACGGTAGAATGTGAGCAATGCCATTCGAAAGTGGAAGTTTCTGACACAGCCACTCAGGGCAATGAAGAAGCGACCAGCAGTAACCCGAGTCCCAAAATCAGTAAAGAAACGACTGTAACCAAGGCTGACATGAAAAAGAGCTTACGTATCTGGGGGATCGGGCTGATAGTACTTGGTGTCATACATCTTCTGGCTGCGAGTTTTCTGGATCCGGTGTGGGGGGGCATGATTATCGTAATTGGCATTCTCAACCTCTGCATCCGGCACCGTGGAATGTTCGTCGTGAACGGTGCTGCTTTGATATTGGTGGGCATTTTGAACATTACAGGTAGTCTGATTGAAGGCGGCGTCGGATGGATCATATTCGGCGCACTGCAGTTGTGGTGGGGCGCTACCGAAATAAGAAAATTCGCCAAATATGCACCCCTTTACAAGCCCCAGGTAGCATCGCAACCCGTTGGCAGTGTTAGATCCCAGAGGAAAGCATAAGCTTCTCGACATTGCGATCAAACCCCCAAAGTCCATTTTCAGCAGAACCCTCCTGAATGGTCTTGCGTGACGAACGCAAGCGGTTGATTGTGATTCCTTGGCTCCTATACTTTCGCATTTTCGAAATTCCGGGAATGCAGGAATGTACAAATGTCAGTTGACCCTGAGGGATTCATGTGCTAGAATTCAGTGTGAGCAGGAGCCCCTCCCAAAGGAGAAAATGATGGAGGATCTGAGGAGGGCCTTCCACGCCCTTGGCAACAGAAAGCGGCTGAAGATAATGGTGTCGCTCTTGGAATCCGGTGAGGCATCTGTTGGACAACTGAGCCTACACCACCGAATGCCCATAACCACAGCTTCAAGGCACCTGAAGAAGCTGGAGGGAGCCGGACTGGTTAGAGGAAGACAACAAGGAACGTATGTCTTTTATTCAGCAGACACTCTGAGCCGCTCGAGTGCTGTTCGTGGCATTCTGGCCATACTCCGTAAGTCCCCAAAGCGTCGGGTAAAATGAGACTGTGTCGGCAGTGTGCTTATTCGCACATTCCCGAAATCCCGGGAATATGCAAGTGGCATTCCAGATTCTCGAAACTGGGAAACTATCCCTGAGAGGTGGACACCGTCTAGTGCCCTATGGATTTCTGAGAAGCTGGTGGGATTGCCTAGAAGGTTGCTATTACGAGATCCGCATTGTGGATGAGGGTTTTCTTATCGAGAGGGTCGGGTTGGAGGTAGATTTTGGGAGTAGCAAGACGCATTCGACCATCCTTGATATTGATGAGCCCATTTTCTGGTGGTGGAGGTGTCTTGTACCTCCGCGTCATGTTAAATCCAACTGTGGCACCAATCGGTATGCCAGGGAGGGCACCTACTCCACCAATTAGAAGCCCCAAAAATCCCCCGGCAACACCACCACCCAGAGTTGCCAGAAAGTTGCCCGTCTCATTCTCAGTGTCTCCTGCATTGTAGACTCCAATAGGACTTCCGAGCACATAACCGACCGTGGCACCAAGGGCCGCGCCCAAAAGCTCGGGGTATTCCGTCAACGGTTCCGAACCTCTTTCCACTCCGCTGCCGATGGCCCATCCTATTCCACCGCCAATAGCTCCCCCCACAAGACCACCCACTACACCAGCAAAGATCTCTTCTGCAATCCTGGGGGGTGGCTTCTCTGGGTTTTGCTCGATGTGTTCGATACTGTTGTCTTCGAACAGGTAGTTCTGCAGCTGCAAATCCGGAAGTGCAAGTGACCGGGATGTATGCCTAACCAGCACATCTCCCTGAGTAGTGCAGGGTGCAATTGCCATTGCCAGGCCACCAATGAGTACACCGCTGACAACGATCTTCAATCTTTCGTGTCTTTCCAGGGACATGTGCGCCCTCAACCTTTAATCTAGCGGAGCCCAGCAGGCCGTACTTCTCAAGTCAAGCACTATGAGAGATACATAGCAACTCCGCTTGGGAAGGCTTCAAGGACCTCTTGGACTACTTGCATATTCCCGCATTTCCGAAATTCCGGGAATATGCAAGTGATATTTCTAATTCTACAAGTTGTGAATCTTGTGTTGGATGATAAGCAATCGGCGGCGCATTTCTTAGCTGTGATTCCGTTTGAGGTCGGCAAGGATTTTGTCTTCGGTTTCATAGTCAAACATCTGTGGATCTATGTTATCGGGTGGGTGTGCTCGCTCCCATTCAACAGTTTTCTTGAGTGCTTCATGTAGTGGCACAGGTTCTCTGTAGCCGAGTTCTTCACGGATTCTTGTGGTGTCAACGACAAGATCCTGGTCTGTGTTAATCCCTGACAGTAGATGCTTGGGAAGGGAGTCTTTCGGCACGATGGTCACCTCGCCACCCCATCCCACTGCCTTCCCCATCTCCACAACCCACTCGGCCATGGTGAAAGCTTCAGGATCAGCTACGTTATAAATTCTGCTTGCTGCGCGTTCATCTGTGACAGCTAGTGCTATTGCAGCCGCTACATTCTCAACATATCCTCGTGTAGAACGCCATCTGGCAAGGCCTTCATCCAACAAGATTGCTGGGCGGTTGTCGTACATTCGCTTTACATACTTGAATAGACGGTGTTGTCTATCTCCCGGGCCGAACACCATAGGCAACCGCAGAATGGTGCCCGCCAGGCCCTGCTCACTCATGACAGTGCGTTCCACAGGTATCTTGTCATAATTATCCAGCCATCTCTTTGGGTCCTTTTCGTCTCTCGGTGTCTCGTCGCGATACGGGTAGAGACTGTCTCGCAGAGGTGCGTCCTCGTTCAGAGGCACAGGGTCTGCAGGGCCGGGCTCCATGTGGATAACTTTTCCGTAGGCACGATAGACATCCTGACTGCTGATGGCCACTAGTCGAGGTGTGATGCCTTTGAAGGTGCTCATAGCGGTACGAGCATCTTGCTCGGCAAGGGGAAACATGTCCAGTACAACGTCGGGTGCGAACTGTTTGAATTCAGCCGCGAAATCAGGAAGCTTCTGCCGGCCACCGAGGATGTGCTTGACTGTGGAGGGCAGGTCGGCTTTGGTTTGGCCACGGTGAAACAGAGTTATATCATGGTCCATCTCCGTCAGACGCAGTACAACACGCGGGCCGATGAAACCCGTTCCACCAATGATCAGAATCCGCATGGCTGACTATCCTCCTGGGAGGTTTCTGCCCTCTAATCGCCCTGACCTTTTCAAAACGTATAAGGCGTCTACGGTTGTGAATTCATTCATACGTTTCTTGCTCGTGCCACCCCAGTCCACAAGAGAGCGGCCGGAGGTTCTTTTTTCTGTGACTCTGTAATACTTTTTTTCGGCGGCAAAACCGCCATCAGGCAATCGCTTCGATTCCAGCAATTCCAGCGCGTTGTTGCAGCGCTTGTCGTCGATAAAGCCCACTTCGGCCATGACTTTGAGTCCGAACAGGATGTCATAATGCCAGTAACAGGGGTAGTGCAACGCAATGAAGTCATCCGATATGACACTGCCGTCCTTTTGCCTTTTGTACAACCTGCGCTTCAGGAAAATCTTTGCCGCCCGTTTAGCTGTGTCTTCTGCCTTCCTACTTCCGGTCCGCTTCGCGTGAAGGCCAATTGCGCGCAGCGGGATGAGGCTTTCCATGAAGGAAGAGTTGGAGGCCTCTGGATTTTTGTCGCAATTCCATCCGCCATCAGGCTACTGCCATTTCATCAGGCGTTCGGCAAGTTCATCAGTCCGAGCATCGGCCAAGCCGAGGGTGTGAAGATAGTACACGGCGTTAGCTTCCTGCGATGCGCACCTTCTCACCCGCCCTTCGATACTCCTTATACTCTTTTCGTGGCGTTTTGACAGGAGCCATTTGTAAACCTGCTCTCTCAACGGCAATAGCGATTCATCCCCCGATGGGTACCCGATATCAGCGAGGTCTGCAAGGACCCAATGGGCACCGTACCACTTCGCGTAGGGATGATAAGGTATTTCCCTATTCCTGTCTCTTTCAGAGAGAAGCGATCTCACTCTTGGCGAGGTCTTGATTTCCTTCTGGAGTTTCTTGATTGGAGCAGATCCCAATTCCTTGCCGAGGACATTGACCAGAACCTTGAATCTAACCGAGGGTTCATCTGATTTAAAAAGCCTATCAATTACTCTCATCATTCTTCTCCCGTGCATGCACACGCTTGCTCAACTGTCGGTGCCAATTCGTCGCCGAGATTGAGGAGTACCCTGTCTCTGGGGATGTCTGGCTCACCATAGAGGGCTAATCTTGTGAGTAGACCCATCCTAATCTCCTTCTGCTCCGCTCGTTCTTATCTCAAAGCCAGAAGGAATAAGTGAATTCAATCAGAGTTTCATGTTGCCGATGTGACGTTATGGATTATACACGAAACAACGGGAGGTTCCAGATGCAATTGTGGCTCTGTGGCAGGTATTGAATTTTGCATGATCGATTGCGCGTCAAAGAGTCACGCAAGAACGATGGATTGAGTTATAGTTGCCTGGTCGCGGTTGGTGGATACCACCTGGAACAGGTTTTCTTAGGACGCAGAACCTGCCTTCTGACTGATTATTTTTGGGAGGCGGTCGATTGCTTATGAATTGTTCGCACTTTTTCTTGTTCTTGCCTCTGACCTCTCGATCACTTTCTTAAGAACAGAGTAGTCTATGTCACCCGTCGAATATTTCACTCTATCTCCGTATGAGTATGGGACCTCCCAGAGGCCGTGGTTCCAAGCAGGGCCCTGTCCCCATTTGGACCTGATCTTGTCACCATGAATCTTCCCGAAGTGGCTTGGAATGGCGCCCCTGAAATAGACCGCCAGTCTGTCCTTGTCTTCCCGCTCGTCGTGTAATGTCAAAAGACCCTCTGATAGCGATTTGGCTATCAGGTCTTGACGCTCAACTGGAGACAATCCGAGGATCCTGTCCCAGATGTTCTTCGGAATCGTGTCCTCGAAAACGAACAAGAAAGACTCCATTCTATTATCGACAGAAAGATGCCGTCTGATGGAGCTCTCACCATTTCGAGGAGAAGTGCCTCTCCGTTCGTCCTTCTCCGCCCTTTCCCCTAAATTCGTCCCTGCCATGTGGCTCACCTCCTTCTCTTGCACAAGCAGGTAGGGTTGTGTCAAAGGAAAGTAACTGTTTTTCCCTCAGGCGTATGTCAAGCTGGATTACCCACAATTCCGCGCGCCTCCCTTAATCAGTTTACTCCGTTCTTACAAGTTGGTCAAGGCTATTATGCCTGCGAAAACTCGGCTCCATTTTGGTGCTGGCGTGATGTTTATCCTTGACAGATTTGGCCAATTTGGGCTTATATGAGGTGGTTCTATGACCTGAAAACACGAAATTAGAAAATTGGGAAACTAAGAAATCAACCGAGGTGTCTCCTTATTCTCGCGCCTAGGCCGTTGGACAGCCGCTCTTTTCGAGAGCTTCGGTCGAGGAATACGCGTGTTGGATTTTCGAAGGTGTAGGGAAGTGGGGGAGGGAATTTCGAGGGTTTGGGAGGGCTTGGGTGGAATTTCGATTTTCGATCTTCGATTTTCGAAGGTGTGGGGAAGTGGGGAAGGGAGTTTCGTAGGGTGTGGGAAGGGTTCGGCGGAATTTCGAAGGATTGGTGGAGGGGCAGAGTTGGGTGGAGTTTCGCAATTTCGTTTTTTCTGGTAGGATGAGGTGAGACAATGATTGATTTCTCAACCTTCTTCTCTCTTTTTCTTCTTCCTTGCATGATCATCCTTCTGGCCGTGGTGTTCTACTTCGTTTTCATTGAGGAGGGGGAGTGAAAATGGAGGCTCTGGCTGCCTCTGCCTTCGTCTTCTATCTCCTACTGATTGTAGTCATAGGTGTTGTCTCAGCAAAGCTGTGCACCAGGTCACTCAGTGAGTTCTTTCTGGGTGGCAGGAGGATGAAGGAATGGGTTGTGGCACTTTCCGCTGTGGTTTCAGGAAGGTCGGCATGGCTTGTCCTGGGAATGAGTGGGATGGCCTACACGATAGGGCTTTCAGCTGTCTGGGCGGTCGTTGGCTACATCGTTGTTGAGCTGTTTATGTTCATGTTTGTAGGCAAGAGGTTGAGGCGGTTCACCGAGGCAAGCGAGAGCATAACTCTGCCTGACTTCTTTGAAGCGAGATTTAAGGACAGCGCTCACATCCTGAGGATCGTTTCGGTTGTCATTATTGTGATATTCATGGTCGCCTATGTGTCTGCTCAATTCAACGCCGGCGGCAAGGCCATCTCTGCATCCTTTGGGTTGTCCACCACTCAAGGGCTCTGGCTTACTGCAATGATTGTCCTGGCCTACACAATGCTTGGTGGGTTCGTTGCCGTCTCTCTCACCGATGTTGTTCAGGCTGCTTTCATGATACTGGGTCTGGTGATACTCCCTGTGGTTGCTGTTCTCAACTTTGGTGCTCTCGCACAGGTTCTTGAAGCGGTCAGGCTGCAGGGTGCACACCTGGTCAATCCATGGGCCATTGGACTTGGCGGAGCCATAGGGTTTCTGGGGATAGGCCTTGGTTCACCCGGCAATCCTCACATCCTGGTGAGATACATGTCAGTTGATTCTGCTCAGGGTCTGAGGAAAGCGGCTCTTATTGGAACAGTCTGGAATGTAGTCATGGCCTGGGGCGCGGTGCTCGTCGGCCTTGTCGGCCGCGCATACTTCCCCCTCAAGAGCCAGCTTCCGGCAGGGGATACAGAAAGGCTCTTTCCCTATATGGCTTCCCAGCACTTGCATCCCATCCTTTTTGGATTCGCCGTCGCTGCCGTCTTTGCCGCGATAATGTCCACTGCCGATTCGCAACTGCTTGTCGCTGCTTCCGGAATCACCAGAGACATCTACCAGAAGCTCTTTCGGAGAGGTGAGGCTGTCTCTGAGAAGAGAATGGTTTTCTTGAGCAGGCTGATAATCATCATACTGGTCTTTGTTGCAATGGGTCTGGGTGCAGCTGCCAAAGACCTGGTCTTCTGGTTGGTCCTGTTCGCCTGGGGTGGACTTGGGGCATCATTTGGGCCCGCCATAATTCTGTCACTTTTCTGGAAGAGAACGACAAAGTGGGGGATTCTTGCTGGCCTGATATCAGGAACACTGGTCACCATTGTGTGGAAGAGTATGCCGTTTCTCAAGCAGCGGATGTACGAATTGATTCCGGCATTCTTGATCTCTGCGATGCTAGTAATAGTCGTCTCGCTTCTGACCAGGGCTCCTGAGGGCGCAGAGAAGGAACTGGCTGAAATCACACCAAAGTACAAATTTAGAAGAAGACCATAACCGAAAAACTGTCGAAGATCCTCCTTGCCCCGTTACACGGGGCCTGTCCTGAGGGAATCCGAAGGGAGCTTGTCGAGGGGCGAATTTCCAATCAGGAACCGTTACTCGTGCGACAGGTTTAGGTCTTCTTTCGCAGTCTGCAAATTGTCGCCGGAGTTTTACTTCTGCTTTCGATCGACCAGCAGTTCCCCGCCAATCCCCACATTTTCCGGAGCGTTTTCGCGTATGAGAACGACTATGTGTCCTATATCCATGCCGTAAACCTCCGCCGCGGATTCGGCGAACAGTTTGACGAGGTATGTCTTTCGGTCAAGGTCTTTGATCGGTGGTCCATCAACTCTGATCGTAGGCATTGCCGCTAACCTCCTTCATGTTGAATGATTGCCTTTGATCGGCATTCACCTTTCAAGGCTCAACTCACACATCCTCTTTTTCTATTCTCCTCAGTTCAACTGTGATTCCGTCGGGGTCCGGACAGCCAATGGTTGCAACTCCCTCCTCGTCCTCCCAGGGGAAGTTTCCACCGTAACGGAGCGCGGTCACGTAGGGTGCAATGGCGTTCCAGACCCCCAAACACAGTCCTCCGGGAGTTGTGTCGTCTACGACGAAAACTTGCCCAACCTTGTGCAGGTCGTCCGAACATCTGCCGCTCTTGATCGTGACTTTTACTGTCTTCCTCAATCGGCACCTCCTTTCTTGATTTACCAGAGTTGTACAAAGATCTTGAAGCTGTGGCTTATGAACGAAAGAAGATATGCTAGAAAAAAGGCCGTGGGGAAAAGGTGTGCATTTCTTGACAATCTTGTGATACCTAGCATCCTGATTCCAACAGCCATTAAGAGTGAAATGGGTACTAGCATCGGAAACAGGAACCGTCCCTGCCCTTGTGCATAGAGCATGCCAAATCTAAAAACAAGAGCTATGTTTACAACGATGGCCAGTGCCGTAGCTATCAGAAAGGCGGCGCCTTCGCCTTCCAAGAAGTCGCGGATTTCCCGTCTCCTCAAGACCAAGCCATATAGGAGTCCCGCAAGCGCAAGGTATGAAAGGTATATCCCGGCTCTGGGCAGAAACCTGATATTGTTGCGGATTCCGGCGACTGACCAGAACGACTCTTTCATATATTGCTGGATGAATTGGAGTGCGTAAGAAGTAGATGGCCAATGTACTCTTATATTCGCTATCTTTTCAGCAGTGATATCTCCATACACAATAACATTTCTCACATACCATGGCGATGCGACAGCACTGGCGAGTACAAGAATCAAGACAAGATGGAAACCTGCTGAGGAGAATGATAGAGATCTTCTTATCCACTGAAAAAAGAGCATGGCGACAATTGTCAGGAGGAAAACCGCAGCTGTAAGCTTGGTCAACAACGCGAGTCCGAGTACGACTCCCAGCACAACTGAGTTGGAGATCGACCTTTTTCTGGATAACAGGTAGAGTATAACTCCTCCCAACGTGATCAATAGATTGTCATTGTTGATGACAGAGGAAAGGTATGCGTAGGTAGGAAGGAAACTCACCATGCTGACAACAAACGTTTTTATGAAAGTGCTCGTGACACGTAGGTTTTCTAATATTTTCAATGCAAGTAATACATTAATGCCCCACAACAAGATGGAGAAGAGCCGTATCACCCGGACTGAAGCGTAGTGGTCACCTCCACAGGAGTTTCTCACCATTGCGTATATGGGGGCCGAGGCTAGATAGTAAAGTGGTGGTTGATAGTATTCCCAGTCGTTGGTCGGTGCACCAGTTTGAGTAGTCTGAATAGGAAAGGAGCGGTTTTCGTAGAGGTACTTGACATAGTTGAAATGAGCCTGTTCATCGGGAGCATAGTAGGTGGGTGTAAAGAAAAGGAAGAGCAGACGACAGCAAACTCCGATGATGATGATGGCCAGACAGATTCGATGAAATGGAATCTGGGATGACCTGTATCGGTAAAGAACATAAAGCAACAGCAGAAATACTGCTGCAAATATGAGTAATTCTCTTCCGCCTGCCATTTGTCCATATCATCGTACATTCTAGGCCAGAGCCTTGTCAAGTGTTTGTAGCACTTATAGGCTGTATGCTCTACACACGAAAGTACGAAATTCCCTTCCCTGCGCACTCACACCGCTTCGAAATTCCCATCACCCCTCCCTTCACCTACGAAATTCCACCCAGCCACGCCCAGCACCTTCGAAATTGCGAAATTCCCCCCAGCCCCCTGACAGCCCTAGAGCCAAAAGTTCACACCTGACACCACCGACCTGTAACCACAGATTAACACAGATTACCACAAGATTATCCTTCTGGTTCGGTTTCAGCCATGAGAATGTGGTTTAAATCTGTGTCAATCTTGTGTAATCTCGTGGTTCCATGTGTTGTGGTGTGGTGGGGGTTTTTGTCCTCCGACTTCATGCTTCGACTGTAGCTCCCCGCGTCTTGGCCGCTTCGGATGGGCTACGCAGCCTTACCCTTGTCTGTTGGCTGGGCAAGTTTAGAGAGGATCTTGATGAATATTTCGAGTTCCTCGTTCAGCTTGTCCCGCTCTGATTCCTCGATGAGTCCGAGGTTCTTGGCGATCTCAACCACGACCACACACTTGTAGCAAGAGCTTCGTCCCTCAAGGAAGAGCTGTTTCTTCTCGCTCTTGTTCCACGTGCTGGAAGCGACCGCAATCTTCAAGCCGATTCCAGTGGCTGCTCTCACAAGGTCTTCAAGCAACAC
Organism: candidate division TA06 bacterium; assembly: GCA_004376575.1. Lineage (NCBI taxonomy): Bacteria > candidate division TA06 bacterium. The sequence goes on from SOJN01000088.1 coordinate 17,518, forward strand.
CGGGTAGTCTTCGGGCAAGTCTCTGACCCTATTCAGCATGGCTACCGCAAAGTCGATCGCCCTATGATAGACATCGAGTGCTTCGAAGGAGAAAGGCATTTTTTTCACCTCCTTTCATCACAAACCTCACCCTCCATGAAGTAGGAATCTCAAGGAAAGCTGAGAGCACCGATTGGAACTGGATGGGAATACTATGGCCTGCTTAGAGGCCTAAGCTAACATACCGGCAAGCTCGTGTCAAGTTTGGAGTGAATCCTTTATGGCAGGGCCCTGCGGAGTCTTCTACTCAGGTTGACTCTAGAACGGACATTTTCAAACTGGTCTATGAGCTTTCCCTCAAAGAATACAGCGACCGCGGGAGCGTCCACCGTGATTCCAAAGTGCTTCTTCACTTGCTTTGCAGGAGTACCGGTCACATGAAGGGCTCTCAGGCCAGTTGTTTCCAGCTTTTCGATGACAGATTCGACAAGAGAAGAGAACTTATCATTGAGGACTGGATCCTCTGGATTGATGGAGAGAACGACTGGCCAGGGTGTAGTAGCCAGCTCATTTTTCAGATCCCGCCATATGATGGTCTGCATCGGCTCACTACGCCGCCTCTGGCCTTCTCTTTTTTCCGCACCGTGTCTCCGCTCTATAAACAATTTCTGGTCGGTGGAAATGAATCGGTCTATCTCTTTCTTGAGCTCAGTTCTTGGTTCATACCCATTTTTCCGATATATGACCTGGGCCTCTCGGAAAAGTATCAGCGTCGGGATCATCACCAAACCGTACTTGGAAGGGATCTCGGGATTCTTGGGGGAGGCCTCAAATAGCCCGACGCGAAGCCTCTCAGTATGTTTGAAATCCTGAGCAATCCGCCTTAGTACACTCTCTTGTTTTCGGCAGGGCGGTGACCAGTGACAACTGAATTGAGTTAATCCGAAGACAGGAATGTTGATCATTTCTTTTTCGAAGTTCGAGTCGGTAAGCTTGATGATTTTTCCAGTCTGTCGCCTTTCGATTTTCCTTCTGTCCCAGGTCTCCCTTGTCTTCTCTTCCATCTTTCAGCACCTTCCTTTTGTCGCTCTGGCATTCTAGCAAAACAGGAGTTTAGTGTAAAGGCGAAAACGAGCAGTCGTAAGCTGGAGGCTGCAAGATAGTTAGGGGCTATCCGCTCTCAGCCGTCAGAAACCTCCTAACCACAGATTTCACAGACCATCACAAGATTCTTTCCTGGTTCGGGTTTCAGCCATGAGGATGCAGTTTGAATCTGTGTTAATCTTGCGTAATCTCGTGGTTCCAGGGGTTTCAATCCCCCAATTCCGTGTTGTCCACGCTCTGGAGATTGCTTCGTCGCGCTAACGCGCTCCTCGCAATGACAGCCCCCTTTCTGTCATTGCGAGCGGTAGCGAAGCAATCTGGCACAAACAGATCCTTCGACTCCCAGAATCCCTTGGCTTCAGGGTTTTCAATTTCGGAGTTTCGTAATTTCGTGTTTTGTGTCTTTGGGGGTGCCGAGTTTGCATTGACAAAAGAGACAAGTGTGTGTAACCTTGAAGTGAGACATTTTCAATCGAAGGTGCGATAGAAGTGACGAAGCTAAGGCTCGGAATTCTTGCATCCCACGGAGGAACCAACCTTCAGTCGATAATTGATTCCTGTGAGGCTGCCAGGATTCCCGCTGAAGTGGTTGTGGTCATCAGCAACAATGGTCAATCGGGCGCCCTGGAGAGGGCCAGAAAGCACAGAATAGACGCGGTCCACTTGAGCAACAAGCACTATCCGGACAATGAGGATCTTGACGAGGCAATCGTCAAGGTTTTAAGGGAACATGAGGTAGACCTTGTCTGCCTTGCCGGCTACATGAAGAAAAGAGGGCCGAAGTTCTTATCCGCTTTCAAGAACAGAATCCTGAATATTCATCCCGCGCTCCTCCCCAAATTTGGAGGCAAGGGATTTTATGGGATGAGAGTTCACGAGGCTGTTCTGGCAGCCGAAGAGAAAGAATCTGGCGTAACTGTGCACATTGTGGACGAGAAGTACGATCATGGCTCAATTCTGGCACAAAAGAGAGTTCCTGTTCTTCCTGATGACGCGCCGGAGACTCTGGCAGCGAGGATTCTGGTGGAGGAGCACAAGATATACTCTGAAGTGATAGGCAAGATCGCGACGGGCGACATTAAACTACCTGACTGATAACCCGATCGCGAGGTACGAAGTACAAAGTTCAAGGTACAAAGTGGAAAGGACAGAGTACGAAGTACAAAAGCCGAAGGACGTTGAGGTTTCTATTTTCGATCTTCGATTTTCGATCTTCGTGATCGTGATAGGGTGAAGGACGAAGCGAAAAGCACAGCAGATTATGTGCTGAGCGCATTTTCGTTGAAGGGGGCGTGATTAGAATGTTGATGGTACGCAAGGTTGCAGTATGCGCTATCTGTCTGTTGATTCCCTGCATGAGTTTTGCAGGCCTGACAGGAGTGATTAGAGGCGAAGTGAGATTTGTCTCTGGTGATGGTGTTTCGCGGGCTGAGGTGTTTCTTAAGGAGAGTGGGAGGATGGTCAGGACTACGGACTCAGGATTCTTCGTCTTTGTGGGAGTAAGTCCCGGTCTGTACACTGTCCGGATCTACAAGGAAGGCGCAGGTACGGCTGTAGTCCGGAATGTTGTGGTCCATATGGACCTTGCCGCAAGGGTTTTTGTGACCTTCGACAGCGGGAGGTCCAATATTCGTCACTACTTCAGAAACATGCTGCTTGAGCCTGGAACCATGCGGTATATATCCGGGAATCGGTTAAGATATCTGCCTATTGGAATTTCTGCTCAGGGAATCAGAACCCTCCCGAGCAGAGTGGAGATAGACAACTACTTCTAACCACGCCGCGCCACCCTGCCCGAAGTACAGAGGATGCAGTACAGAGTACAAAGGACAGAGTATTGAGGACGAAGGGCGAAAACCGAAGAGCGAACGAAATAGGACCACGCCATCGAAGAGGGCGTGAGGCCTGCCCCGTTTCTCGCGAAGCGGGATACACGGGGCATATTTCGTCCTTCGTCGGCGTGACCCGACGGAGGAGGACGAAAGGAGTATTAAGCTTTCAGTTCTTTGTTCAGGTCGGTGTCCTCGCGCTTGACCCAGTCGGCAACGTCGTACTTGACAACTTCGTCCCCATCAAGTGCGACGACGGTCTCTATCCCTGCGTTTATGATGACCCGCCTGCATAGTCTGCAAGGGATGGTGTCGCGAACAACAGTTCCGTCTGAAGCATCAATTCCGGCCAGGTAAAGCGTCGACCCAAGCATCACGGCTCTGGACGCATGTATCACAGCGTTCATCTCTGCGTGGACTGAGCGGCACAGCTCGTAGCGCTCTCCTCTGGGTATGTTTGCCTCTTCTCTATAACACTTCCCCAGATCTATGCAGTTGGCAGCACCTCTGGGAGCCCCGGTATAGCCAGTGCTTACGATCTGATCATTGTTCACAATCACAGCGCCGAAGTTGCGTCTAAGGCATGTGCCCCTGTTTGCGACTTCGCGCGCAATGCTAAGATAGTATTTCTCTTTGTTCGGCCGTTCTTTCATACGCTGCTCCTATACCAGAGGAGGTCTCATAATACATATATGGATTATGTCTGTCAATACTGCGCACGCCCATATCACTTTTTGCAAAGTACTTCCTTCCGGTGGGGGTTAAGTGTAGCGGATGGTGAAGTCGTCAAACTCTCCGGTTGGTTCTTCCCAGATTTCCTCAACACTCATGACTCTGGCGCCTGGCGGTCCGTGATGGCACCAGGACAGCATCTTTTCCGCATTTTCCTTGCTGCCTTCAAATACGGCTTCCACGCTCCCATCGCTGGCGTTTCTCACCCAGCCTTTGAGATTGAGCTGTCTTGCCGTGGATTCCGTGGCCGCCCTGAAGAAGACCCCTTGAACTGTTCCTGTGACGATGACGCGAAGACGAGCCTCTGCCATGATTATCTCCCTGGGCGATATTCTACACCTTTTTTGTGTCGTGTCAATCAGCCTTCGGGGATAAACCTGTTGAAAAGTGTTGTTGCCTCACCTATTCTATTCCAAAAGCGAGGCGTTCATGAAAAGTCATATTCCCATGGCGGTTTTCCTTTTTTTGCTTCTGGCAGGAGTATGCGCTGGGAGCGGACTTGAAGACGCCGAAGAACTGCTCGCCAGAAGAGAATACGCCAGGGCCATAAGGGTATACCAGGATATACTGGTAGAGAACCCCAGGGATACACTCGCTCTCGAGGGTCTGGCGACGGTTTACACGAAGAAGAGGGATTGGCAGAAGGCAGTCCAAGCGTGGCGGAAGGTGCATGAGATTTTACCCTACAACGTGGAGGCGAACAGACAAAGATGGTATGCTCTCGTTCAAAACGCTGGTGATGACTCCACGAAATTGGCCAAGGTTAGAGAAGAAATCGATCACGACGCCAATTCGCTGGCCTATCACAGCCCCAGATTTGACCTGGAGACTGGGGCTTTATTGAGATATTACGGTCTGAGGATTGCAGAGGCCGATAGTGATACCGTTGCCGCGGCAGAGGAGGCTATTCTGCGCAACTACTCTCAGTCGAAAAAGGCATACGAAATTATCCAGGAGAAGTTCTTTGATGGTCTGTATCCGATATGGCGGGATGATACCCTGAAGGTGGAATTTCTCGATGAGTTCCTGAAAAAGTATCCAGCAAATGAATGGCGCTTCAGTGTTTACCAGTATCTTCTCTCGTCCCTCAAAAGGCTCGAAGATGCAGACGGGGTGAGAGACTACGGTGAGAGAATGCTGCGGGAGGACAGTCTCAATCCATTCGCATACGATTACCTCTCGTACATACTCCAGGAGATGAAGATTGACACATTGCGTGCACTGGAACTGGCAAAGAAGGCTGTTGTTCTGGAACCTCAGTACTCAAAGCCCACGCACAAACCACAAGAGCAGTGGGAACTCGAAAGGGGGTCGCTTTCCGGAACTGCCAGGAGAGAGGTGGCTACCGCATTAATGGCGTTGGGCCGGCTTGATGAGGCAAAGAAGTGGATAAAGAAGGCGATAAGTGTGATGAAACCTACAGTCAACGAGTTTGCCACTAAGGCATCTCTCCACTACACGCTCGGGAGAATTCTGGAAGAGAAAGGTAGAAACGATTCCGCCTTGAAGTCTTACGTACAAGCGCTGGTTGAAGGAGACATGACCAACAAGTGGACGGAAAAGGCAGACTCAGCGTTCATAGCCCTCTATATCAAGAGATTCGGGAGCGAGCAGGGCCTTATGGAACGTGCACGGAGCATGGCAGGATACCGTGGAATAACGTTTACAGATGTTACTGAAAAGATCGGGCTAGGAGGTAGAAAAGAATCAAGGATAGCGTGGGCCGATTTCAACAATGACGGCTATGACGACATCCTTTTGAGTGGAAGGGTGCTATTCTTGAATTCCAGAGGAGACAGCTTCATAGATTATACTGAAAGGTCAGGAATAAGTGGTAACGGGGTTAATGGGGCTGTATGTGCCGACTTTGACAACGACGGCAACATCGACTTCTATGCCACGTCAGGAGGAAAGAGCAAGCAAGCGGACAGGCTGTGGAAGGGGAATGGTGATGGTACATTTGAGGATGTCACCGAAGGCGCCGGGAGCATTCGCGATACTTTGCCTACCGAGGGAGCCGCGTGGGGTGACTACGACGCTGACGGTTATGTGGATCTCTATTGCGCAAATTATGAGGTGTGGAGAGAAGTGAGCGGCTTGCCCGATTTTCTATACCACAACAACGGCGATGGAACCTTTTCCAATGTAACACAGAATGCGGGGATTGAACCACCTTTTGGGGAGGACAGAGCGGGCAGGGGTGTGAACTGGGGTGACTATGATAACGATGGTGACCTGGATATCTATGTCTCAAATTACAGGCTGCAGGAGAACTTTCTTTTCAGGAACAATGGAGACGGGACATTTACCAATGTAGCCGCCGCACTGGGTGTAGCCGGAGTTGAAAACGACGGTTGGTGGGGCCACACCATTGGTTCAGAATGGGGAGACTATGACAATGATGGCGATCTCGACCTGGTGACTGCCAATCTGGCACATCCCAGGTACATTGAGTTTTCAAACAAGACGATGTTGTATGAAAATACAGGCTCTCCGAACTGGAACTTCATTGACAGAAGGGAAAAGGGTACTATCAAGTACGATGAGACGCACTCTGACGCCTCCTGGGGAGACGTTGATGCAGACGGGGACCTGGATTTATACATAACCTCGATCTACAAAGAAAGAAGGTCCTTTCTCTATGAGAATCTGGGCAATGGAAAGTTCAGGGACATAACCTGGCTTGCCGGGGTAAGGGCGTACAATGGATGGGGATGTGCATTCAGTGATTATGACAATGATGGCGACCTTGATCTGTTTGTGGCCAGCGGGTCAGGCGTCCACCTTTTCAGGAACGATGGGAACAGGAATAGGTGGCTGGAGGTGAAACTGATAGGGGGTGAGAAATCTAACAGGGCTGCGATAGGGGCAAGGATAACGGTAAAACAGGGCAGAGATATGCAGATTCGGGAAGTGGAGGGAGGCAAGGGGACCACCAGCCAGCATTCTCTCGTCCAGTTCTTTGGCTTCAGCACCAATTCAGCTCCAGTAGACGTTACAGTCAGATTCCCTTCAGGGCAAATTGTCCAGAAGAGGGGTGTTTCAACAAACCAGAGAATTGTCATCCAGGAGGAGTAGGGATGGAGAAATTGAAGGGCGAGCAGATAGGCGAGTTCTACAGGCACAGCCCTATGGCTGTGGCAGTGATAACCGTTCACTCCCGTGGCAAAGACAACGGAATGGCAGCAGCGTGGGTGAGTCCGGTGTCATTCAACCCTCCTCTGTACGGAATTTCCATAGCTTCCAAAAGGCATAGTCACTCAATGGTCATTGATGCCGGCGAGTTCGCGGTGAATTTCCTGCCATTGGAGAAAGCAGAGGTCTTCGCCCAATTCGGAGGGTGTTCTGGTAGGGATGTGGATAAGTTCCAGAAGTTTGGTGTGAAAGTACACAAGGGCGACATAGTGTCTGCACCAATACTTGATGAGGCATACGCTGCATATGAATGCAAATTGTACGGCAAGCAGGCATTTGGCGATCACGAGTGGATTGTGGGAGAGATAGTGTGCGTGCACAGAAAGGCCGGAGTGATTTCTGAAGAAGGTGTTCTCAACCTGAGCTCTCTTAAGCCCAGCCTCTATCTGGGCAAAGAGACATATGCCACTGTAGCCGAAAAGGACTTGAGGTTCCTGGACAGAAAGAAACTTGCTCAAACGTAAATCCTAATTTCAAAACTCAAAACGGTGCGTTTTGGTGTTGGGATTTCGGATTTGTTTACCCCGTTAGATATGGCCAATGACAAGAGCAATCATTCTGACAACTCCCTGTTTTCCAAGAAAGATAAAGCTCTTGATTGAGATGACAGCATATTATCTAACGGGGTGAAGAGTTGTCTATTTTGACCAGAGGCTGATTCTCTGCTCCTCCAGCGTATGCTTGAGATGGGTGGAATGCTCGTAGCCTCTCAAGCCATGGTGGAAGAGGTCTAGATAGAGCTGAAGGTTGGAGACCACTCTAAAGCCCCTTAAGATACGGGTATTCTTGAATACTGCTTCTTTATAGAAAGGTTCATAGAAGTTTATCGTTCCTCCATCCATGACCTGCCTCAGATCGAGGGCTTTCTTGAGGAAGGCCAGGGTTCTCCCGAAACTCTTCGCCTCCAGGTAAGCGTGGACCGCCGGTGACTTCACATAGGGCGCAAGAAAATTTGCTCCTGTGTGGAGTGTCAATGCGTATGGGGGCTTCTTCTCTTTTTTGCAGGCAGTCTTCAGTTCGGAGAGTATGTTCTTCTGCACGGAGCGGAAGCTGTATTGACGGTTCATGGAAAATGAATATCGCTCTGTCCATGTTCCAATAAGCCTCTGTGGACTGACCAGGGTGGTGTAGCTGAACTTTCCCCGATATTCCCTTTCCACAAGGTGGGAATCGTGAAGCGCGGAGAGTATCTCTGATGCCCAACCCATACTGATCCCCTCCCGCCGGAAGTCGTGTACGTGCCACTTCCTTTCTGGATCAGAAAGCAGAAGAAGAAAGAGTAGAGCAACCTTGTCTGTGAACTGGGTAGGTGACTGTTTTTCTCTCATCCCAGTCCTTTGGTGCCTTGTCAGGCGCCCGCCGCTTCTTCATCAGCAAGAAGAGAAAGGAAGACCTCGACAACCTCGGGGTCGAACTGTGAGCCAGCCAATGCCCTCAATCTCTTCTTTGCGGCCTCTATGTTCATTGCCTCCCTGTATGGCCTGTCAGCAGTCATTGCTTCAAATGCATCGGCAATGGCGATGATTCTGGCACCTAGTGGTATCTTATTGGCCTTAAGGCCTTTGGGATAGCCTCCGCCGCCGAAGAATTCATGATGGTGAAGGACTATTTTCCTGGCATGTTTCAGTATCGGGATGCTGGCGAGCAGTTCACTTCCGGCGTGCGGATGTTGTCTTACCTCTTCGTACTCCTCATCCGTGAGTTCTCCCGGCTTGTTAAGCACCAGTTCACTTGTTCCTAATTTACCGACATCATGAAGTAGACTGGCGAAGTTGATGTCGCGTACTTGGTCTTTACCCAGGCCAAGCTTCTCAGCGATCAAGAGCGACCATTGGCGGACCTTTTCTGAGTGGTCCCGAGTGTAAGGATCTTTTGCATCCAGGGCAAATGCCAGGGCCTTGATTGTCTCAAGATAGCTGTCCTCGAGTTTCTTGTACAGATATGCATTCTCAATAGCTACTCCAATCTGGTGCGCGATCGCAGTGAGGAGGCGGAGCTCTGCCTCGGTGGGTTCGTATCCCCTGTTTGGGTAGAAGAACATCACACCGAGAATTCTGTCGTGGTAAGGGATGGGCACTATGATGACCCTATCAGACTCTTTTTCCGTTCCTTTGAACCTGTTGTCTTTGGCGTAACCTTTTACATCCAGGAGCTCGCCCTTGCGAAACGCTTGGCCGCAAAGACAATCTTCCGGCGAGAATTGCGATTCGTCATCGAGGACCGAAGACGGAATGCGCCTGGAAGCTGCCATCTTCAGGCGCTGGCTTTCTTCGTCGTACAAAAACAAGCCTGCTTGGCACTTTCCCAGGATCTTCATTGACTTGTCCAATGCGGCACCAAGTACTTCATCCAGCTTGAGTGAGCGATTTACAGCTGCGGCAACGTCATTCAACACTGAAAGTTCTCTATTGCGAGCAAGCATCTCCTCTTGCATTCGCTTGGCCTCGGTTATGTCCTTGAAAACTCCTATCAGCTTTGTGATATTCCCGCTCTTGTCCTTGATGGGCAGTCTTCTTGCATCGTAGTAAAGCTTCTGGCCTTCGAATTCAACAGCCTCGGTGGTTCTCACCGGCTTCCCTGTTTCGATCACCTTGCAATACTTCTTCGCCAGTTTCTTGCCTAGCACAAGGGGAAAGAGGTCTCTCAGATTCTTACCTATCAAGTCGGTCCTCTTTAGCCTGCCCCTGCTTAGCTCGGAAACCTTGTCGGTTGCGTCCAGAATGTTGAGATCGGTATCCATAATGAAGATGGCCTCATCAATATTGGCAATGGTGTCAGCGTACAGGCATTCAAGGTGGTGAAACGACTCGGAGGCCTGCTTCATTTTGGTCATGTCAGTACACACACCTATTGAACCAGAGGGGTTGCCATCACGGTCCTTGAGGAGAGACAAGGAGATGAGAATAGGCACCTTAGGGCCATCCTTTGTCAATATTTCAGTTTCGTAGTTCTCGAGCTTTCCCTTTTTGAGGAGAGTCTCCTGCATCCCCTGGAGAGCCTTCTCATCTGGATAGAACATAGAGATAGATTTTCCCAGCACTTCTTTTGCAGGATATCCGGTCAGCTTTTCTGCGCCCTGACTGAAAAGGGTCAGATTTCCATTCTTGTCAACGACTGTTATGGCTACCTGGGAATTATTGATCAGGCCCCGAAAATAGTCGGCGCTCTCCTGGCGTGAAGTCCTCTTTCTCATCTTGGCCCCAAAAAATGACGGCGAATAATCTATTATCCCTCTCATTTCCATTCTGTCAAGGACAAAAGTGCGGCCGATTCTCTTGGAGCTCAAGGGAAAACGGCTGTTTCATTTCGGCTCCAAACCTCCTTGGCTTGAAGTTTTCTCGAATCTTTTCGTCAAGTCCACATAGATCCCATACACCGCTGGAATCACGAAGAGCGTGAGACAGGTTCCAAGAGCCAGTCCCCATACGATTGTGCTTGCGAGAGGCTGCCAGGTGGCGGATTTTCCGCCAAGCCCCAGGGCCATGGGGAGGAGCCCAAATATTGTGGTGGCCGATGTGAGCAGGATAGGTCGCAGCCTTATCTTCGCAGCCCTGACAATGGCCAACCAGGGGTTGCTTCCCTTCTCTCTTGTCTTGTTGATAAAGTCTATCAGTACGATGGCACTGTTGACCGCCACTCCAGCAAGGCCAACCATACCGAAAAGTGTCACTATACTAAAAGGGTACCCTGTGACCATGAGACCGAAGGTGGCCCCGATGAAAGCGAAGGGTACTGTGACTATCACGATGAGGGGCTGCAGCCATGAACGGAACTGAGCACCTAGAATTATGAAGATGAGCAGAATGCCGATAAGGAATAGTCTTCCCAGACTGGAGAAGGCCTGTTGGAACTCCTTGAACTCGCCTCGGAAATCGAGGGAGTATCCTGGAAATCGTGTGTTGATGTTTGTGAAATTGTCCAGTATTTTCGTGTTCACCTTCGCGGCAGAGGTTTTTCGTTTGTTCACATTCGCGCTGACTGTTATGGCCCTGTCTTTCTCAAATCTGTGTATCTCAGAGTAGCTTCTCGTAATGATGAAGTTTGCAACGTTCTTTAGTGCTACAGGTTTTCCTTCTCGACTACTAACAACCAGATTCTCCAGGTTTGTTATGTCCTCTTTCCAGTCCTCAGGCAGCTTGAGGATGACCTTTACTTCTTCATCACCATCCATGATGCTGGATATCTCAACACCGGCAAGTGCGATTCTGACAGTCCTGGCTATCGTATACGTGTCCAAGCCCATTGCTGCTGCTTTTGCTTTATCGGCGACTATTCTTATCTCTTCCTTTCCGGGATCGAAATCGTCTCTTATGTCATATACTCCGGACATCGTCTTTAACTGGTTTTTGACTTTTTCGGCGACGATTTCCAGGGTGTCGAGGTACTTGCCCTTTACCTTTATTTCAACCGGGCTGCCCGTAGGTGGGCCACCAGTTACCTTGGAAAAATCGATTGAAACGACGCCCGGTATCTGCTCGACCTCAGGTCTGATTCCGTTGATTATTTGATCAACACTTCTTCTTCTGTATTTTTCCCGTGTCAAGTCGACGATTACCTGGCCGAGGTTAGTTTCCATGTTCACGCCGGCTTCATGCTGTAGGATGCCGACATTTCCGATAACATTCTCTAACTCGTTCTCTGGAAGGGCCATGCAAATCTCTTCAACTCTGCGCACAACATTGTTCGTGGTGGCCAGGCGGGTTCCGACCGGCATTCTAATGTTGATGAAGAACATCGCTATGTCTTCATCAGCGAACATGTCCACTCCGATTAGGGGGATCATCCCGGCAGACGCCACGGCCAGCAAAGCAACCAGCCCCACCACCAGGTAGCGACGCCTCAGAACCTTGATGAGCAGTCTTCCATATCCATTCTTGAGCGCAGAGAAGAGCTTGTCGACCCGTCTTAGACCACCTGAGCCTGGTCTTCCCCAGTGGGCAATGTGGGCTGGGAGGATAACAAAGGCTTCAAAGAGTGAGGCGGCCAGGGCCAGACACACGACTATGGGGATAATTCTCATGAAAGCACCGATGATGCCGGGCATAAGCATCAAAGGAAGAAAAGCAGCCATTGTGGTCAAGACAGACGCGAATACGGGAACTGCCACCTCCGGCGCTCCGATTCTGACCGCATCAAGAGGCGAAAGCCCTTTCTGCATGTACCGGTGGCAGTTTTCTATTATCACCACCGCATCGTCCACCAGCATTCCCAGGACAAGCACCAGCGCAAAGAGAGAGTTGCCGTTGAGAGACTCACCGTATATATTCATGAAAAGAAATGCTGAGAGCAGTGTCACTGGTATTCCGATTCCGGCAAAGATAGCATTCCTACCACCCAGTAAAAGAAAAAGCAAAATGACGACAAAAATGAATCCCATGACAGCGTTTACTTCCAGCTTTGTGAGTATCTCCTTGATGGATATGGAATAGTCGCTTGTAATAGCTATTCTTGCTCTCTTGGGAAGGGTCTTCTCCACTTCTTTGACTATCTGCTTCACCTTGTCGCTGACGGTTATTGCATTCCCCTTGGTCTTCTTGAATATGGAGAGGGTTATGCTGTTCCTACCATCAAATCTGGATATGGTGCTCTTCTCTTCGAACGTATCAGTCACCCTGCTGAAATCGCTAATAGTCGCTTTTCCCGTCTCAGGATGGTCAAATATTGTGAGCCTGGATATATCGTCCGCGCTGTGAAGTTCGCCGACTGTCCTCACCACATATTCCATCCGGCCCGCCTTCATTCGGCCCGCTGGCAGACTCAGGTTTTTGGTCCTTACCGCTTCTGCAAGCTGTAGAAGAGCGATGTTGCTCGCACCCATCTTTTCTGGGTCGGCCTCTATCCATATCTGCCTCTCCCTGATTCCCGCCACCTCAATCCTGGATACATCTGTGATATCACGGATTCTTTTTTTCAGATCATCAGCAATCCGCTTCATCTCCCTTTCCGGGAGATCACCGGAAAGGACAATGTTAAGCACAGGAAACCACGAGGAAGTCTTGAGCTGAAAGATATACGGATCTTCTGCGTCCTCTGGCAGATTCTTCACCTTGTCGAGTTCTACTCTCAGGTCATTGAACCTTTTGTCGAATTCGTTCTGTCTCAGGTCAACGAATTTTATGCTGATGAATGAGGAATTCTCGGTGGAGGTGGAAGAAAGGAGGTCTATGTCCTCAACGTCCGATATCTCATCCTCAATGGGGATGGTGATCAGCTTTTCTATCTCTTCCGGAGACCCTGCGGGATAGACTGTTACTATGAACACCCAGTTAAACTTGATCTCAGTCTGTATCTCCCTGGGCAGTTGCATGAATGAGTAGGCGCCCATGACGATGAGAGCTATCATTATCATGTTCACTAATACAGGGTTCTTCGCTGAAAAGGTAAAGATAGACACGGTTTCCTCTGTGGGTTCAGATGGAAAAATGATTATACCCGTGCTTGACCTATCGTCAAGCAATTACCCACAAAAATA
>SOJN01000089.1 GCA_004376575.1 candidate division TA06 bacterium
AAGTCCGCAGAAGTCTGATTCGTGGGCGTTGATCTCCTGCCTGAAATAGAAAGGAGCAGAGACAATGGAATTTCAGATTTGGTGGATATGGATGATTTTCGCTGCACTTTTTTTTATCGCTGAGATATTCACCATGGGGTTCTTCATCCTGTGGTTTGGCATTGGAGCAGCGGTAGCCGGAGCCTTTGGGATCCTCGGCTTCAATGCTGGCTGGCAGTGGGGAAGTTTCGTCGTAGTATCCGGAGTTCTCTTTGCCTCAACAAGAAGGCTTGCCGAGCGGCTTACCAGGAAGCAGCCACCGGGAATTGGTGCTGACAGATTTATCGGCAAGGTCGGAGTGGTGCTGGAAAGTGTAGACAATGTCAACAATACAGGCCAGGTCAGAATTGACAAAGACAAGTGGAGAGCAGACAGTGATAGCGATGAAGTCATACCCGTAGGAAAGAGAGTGAAAGTTGTCGGCCTGGATGGCACCCATCTGGTCGTCCAGACCAAGGAAGGAGACTGAAATGGGAATCGTAGTGCTATTCTCAATAGTCGGATTCGTGATACTAGTCTTTGCGGCTAACGCGATCAAAATCGTAAGGCCCTGGGAAAAGGCGTTGATAGAACGGTTGGGCAAGTATCAACGCACGGCGGGTAGCGGACTTACCCTTATAATGCCTGTTCTGGAGAGGTTAATGAAGGTAGATATGCGTGAGCAAGTGGTTGACGTGCCTCCACAGGGCGTAATCACAAAAGATAACGTTGTCGTCGAAGTAGACGCAGTTGTCTATTATGAGGTGACCGACCCGGTAAAAGTTACGTATAATGTTGCTGATTTCTACATAGCCGCCACAAAGCTCGCGCAGACGAACTTGAGGAACCTCATTGGAGACTTGGCTCTGGACGAATCCCTCACTTCTCGTGAGATGATAAATACCAAACTGCGTCAGATTCTTGATGATGCTACTGACAAATGGGGCACAAAAGTCACCAGAGTGGAACTCATGAGGATAGACCCTCCCGTAGACGTGACCGAAGCGATGCACCGGCAGATGAAGGCAGAGCGAGAAAGGCGAGCGATGATTCTTGAGGCTGAAGGAAGCAAGCGGGCGGCAATCCTCAAGGCCGAGGGAGAAGCAGAAGCGATAAAGAAGGTTGCCGATGCAAACAAATACAAGAAATTGACCGTGGCCAAGGGAGAGGCAGAGGCAATCAAGACAGTCTATGGAGCTATCCACGAGGGCAGGCCCACGAATGACCTGATTGCCATAAAATATCTTGAGGCTCTCGAGAGCATTGCTGATGGCAAAGCGACCAAGGTGTTCTTGCCTTATGAAGCCTCAGGCATCCTCGCAAGCATTGGCGGGATTGGAGAGCTCCTGAAAGAAAAACTTTCTCCAAAGAAAGGCAAGGCCAAAGAGAAGCAGGCGTAGCTCCCCACAACGCGCAATACCTGAAACCACGAGATTACACCAGATTCGAGAACCCGAAAACGAAATAGGTCCAGCCCGCCGTAGGCGGGATGGGAGATATTTCGTCCTGAGCGAAGTCCGAAGAACGGAGCCGAAGGATCTGCTTGTGCCAGATTGCTTCGCTATCGCTCGCAATGACGATACTTGTTTTGCGCATTCGCCCAGGAGTCCGGGGCCGAAAACTGATAGCAATCTTACGTCTCACATCTGAATCTCGTGGTAATCTGTGATAATCTGTGGTTAGAGAATTCACTCTTTGAAGTCGTAAGAGGCTTTTGATGCCAAAATCACTTCTCCTGATAGATGTTGGAAGCACCAGTACAAAGGCGCATTTTATTGATGGAGACAGAATCGAGACTCAATACGCGGAGACTACTGTTGAAAAGCCCAATGAAGACGTCATGATAGGCGTTAGAAAAGCTGTGGAAGGTATCGAAAATAGAATAAAAAGAAAGCTCTTTGGCAAGGTGGATTTGCTCCTTGCCACATCAAGCGCTGGTGGCGGACTGCAGATGCTCGTGGGAGGTCTGGTAAGACGCATTACAGCATGGAGCGCTGAAAGAACTGCCCTTTCAAGTGGCGCAATCATTATGGACATACTTGCTGTGGACGACGGCAGGTCTTCTTATGACAGGATTGAGATAATCAAGAGCATAAGACCTGATATGATCCTGCTTGCGGGAGGAGAAGACGGAGGAGCTATCACAGCTGTGGCCAGGATGGCAGAAATCATATCTACTGCTGAGCCCCAAGGAAAATATACAGAAAAGATACCACTTGTATATGCCGGAAATGTGTATGCTCGTGAACATGTAGAAAACACCCTCAAAAACGTCACTACCGTGTATCATACTGAAAATGTGAGACCTAAAATTGATGAAGAAAATCCTATCCCTGCTCGTAATAAGATACACGAACTCTTTATGGAACACGTGATGTCAAGAGCACCTGGGTACGGAAAGCTCACGGAGTTTGTAGATGCCCCAATAGTTCCGACACCATCTGCTGCTCAACTAATGGTAAATGAAATGGCCAAAAGGTGGAAGCTGAATATCTTAGCAGTAGATATGGGTGGTGCTACAACTGACATATTCTCAGTTATTGATGGGGTCGAAAACAGAACTGTATCTGCTAATCTTGGAATGAGCTATTCAATGGGAAATGTCTTCTGCAAAGCAGGTGCTGATAAGGTGAAACGATGGATTGCTGAGGACATAAGTATAGAGACCCTCAAAAACATGGTGATGAACAAGGTGCTCTACCCCACATCCTTACCCACGACAGATCTTCAGGTTTCTGTTGAAAGTGCTATTGCAAGAGAGGCTATAAGGTTAGCCTTTAAATATCATATAGATTTTGTGGAAGCAAAAAGGGCGAAATATCTGATCGATGTTTTTGGTAAACACTTAAAAGCTAAAGTGCCCCTTCCATACAGGATTGCCAAAGTGGGGAAGATAGACTGGGAGCCTGGCAAAATTGATCTGATCTTAGGCAGCGGAGGAACTCTCGCTTATACTCCCAGAGAGAGTGCGCTTTCCGTGATTATTGACGCGTTTGAACCCGCAGGGGTTACCAATATCGGAGTGGATAGTAAATTTCTGCTCCCTCATCTTGGAGTGCTTAATACAGTTGAGCCAGAGCTTGCATGGGAGCTTTTTGAGAAATTCTCTTACGCACCACTTGGTATATGTGTCGCACCTGTGGGTAAAATGGGACAAGGAGAGGAAGTTGTCAATATAGAAGGAGTGGTTAAAGTGAAAAAAGGGGATATGGTGAAGACACAATTAGATGGTGAATATAGAATAACCCCTGGGAAAAAAGGAGATTTAGGTGCTGGAAAAGGTAGAGCCATAACAAGGGAATTACATGGAGATGTGATCATAGACGGCAGAGGGAGACCAATAAATGAGTGAACTTACAACAATAAGGAAAGAAAGGACAATACATTTTCCTGGAAAAGTGTTAGTTGAGGAAGGGGACAAGGTTGAGCCAGATACAATAGTTGTGAGAGGAGTCTACAACTTGAGGCGCCTCTTCTTTGTGGAGATAGCAGACTCTCTGCAAATTACTCCCGCACAAATCAATGATTACGTTCTAAAAGAAGAGGGAGATGATGTAGAGGAAGGTGAAATTCTTGCCAAGAAAAGGATCTTTCTGGCTGAAACAGCTAAAAGGAGTTCACCCGTTGAAGGAACAGTAGAACGCATTTCTTCTACTTCTGGGCATATCATAATCAGAGAAAGAGAAATGGATCTCGAACCCAGGAAAGTGAATGTAGCAGAAGAATTGGGAATACAAGGGAATGAAATTCCTCGGTACATGAAGAAAAAAGTGGGTGAGGCAGTTGAAAAAGGTGGTGCAATTGCGGAACTCCCTTTGACAGCAGGATTTAGACTGAAACAATCTATAAGCCCAATTTATGGAGAAATAAAGAGTATGGATACAGAGACTGGAGAAGTAGTCTTACAGAGACCCCATGAGAAAATAGAACTGAAAGCTGGATTGCCGGGAGAAGTAGAAAAGGTTATCTCTGAAAAAGGAGTGATAATAAAAACAAGAGGGTACAGGATCCAGGGAATAATTGGATTCGGCAAGGAAGCATTTGGCGAGGTTAAGTGTGTTGAGAAAATAGAAGATTCTCTGGAAGGAAAAATCATAATCAGCAAGAAAAGAATTCCAGGAGAAGAACTCAAACTGATCAAAGAAAAAGGGGCAAGAGGCATTGTTCTTTCGGAATCAAATGTAGCGGATATAGAAGAGCTATTCGGAGAAGAAGTCTATTCCGGAGTGACGGGCAAAGTAGACAGAGGAATAGTCTTATTACTCCTTGATGGTTTTGGCGAAAAATCGATGAAGGAGGAGAATTGGGAGTTCTTTATGTCCTTGGAGGGCGCTTCAGCTTACCTTAATGGAATGACGCAGATAAGGGCTGGTGTAATAAGACCCGAACTGATCATTTCTTCATAGGTACCGATACGAAGGGACTAGCGCTTCCAGCTCAGCAGTTCCAGTTCCCCGTCCTTCATCCTTCCATACGTGAAGTGTTCCATCCAGTCGCCGAGCAGGCAGAAGATGC
>SOJN01000090.1 GCA_004376575.1 candidate division TA06 bacterium
CAAGATTGTTCAATATTGAACCATATTGAACCGGGGATGGGCGCGTGGGAGGAGGAATTGAACGGGGAGTGGCGGTGAAGAGGGCGGAGTGGGGACAGCCCCCCAACATTTTGATTTGAGTGTTGTTTCAAGGATGTCCGTTTTCCGCTTGACCGCGCAGGTCAGGAATTGTAGAATCCTTGATAGATGGTTCGTCTAGGACTAAACATAGACCATGTCGCCACGATACGAGAGGCGAGGAGAGCTACCGAGCCTGATCCCGTAGCTGCAGCCATTTTTGCTGAACTTGCTGGTGTGGACCAGATAACCATCCATTTGCGGGGAGACAGGCGACACATACAGGAACGGGATCTCAGAGTACTCCGCAAGGTTATCCGCACTAAGCTCAACCTGGAAATGGCCGCCACAGACGCGATGAGAAACATTGCCGTGGAGATAAAACCCAATTCCGTGTGTTTGGTTCCAGAAAAACCCGAGGAGGTCACAACAGAAGGTGGTCTTGATCTGAGCAAGGCTACGAAGGATGTGAAGGCCATTCTTCCCCAGTTGAGAGAGGCTGGCATTCGTGTGACAGTCTTCGTAGAACCTGACGACCAACAGATTGAAATGGGCAAGTCACTCGGTGTTCACGCAATAGAGATAAACACCGGCCAGTACGCAGAAGCGAAAACGAAAGGGAAGATCAAGAGTGAGCTCGAGAGGGTGGCCACTGGTGCCTCTCTCGCCACAAGCCTGGGCCTTGAGGTTCACGCGGGTCATGGTCTTGACTACAGGAATGTGATTGAAATAGTGAACATCCCGGAAATCGAAGAGCTCAACATCGGCCACTCCATAGTGTCAAGAGCAGTCTTCGTTGGCATAGATAAGGCCGTACGGGAAATGCTGGAACTATTGAGGGAGTAAAAGCAGGGATTCAATCAAGAAATCAGTTTGTGTTTCAGACTGGGAGGTTTCACCTTACGCCTCCCAATTGTGTATGTTCGCTCAAGAAGCGGAGAGATCCTTTCTACTTCTGAAACATCATTGCAGAGAATTGAAAGAAGCGTTTCGCCCTCCTCTACAGCATCGCCTATCTTCTTGTTCAGAACAAGACCAAGAGATCGATCAACCTCCTGATCGATTGTCTTTCTTCCCCCACCAAGCTCGACACATGCTGAGCCAATAGCGTATGTATCAATTCCCTGAATGTATCCATTCTGTTGACTCGTAACGGGAGTCTTTCCTCTAGCCACTCCCAATAGATTCGTGTCATCAATGCAGTTCACATCACCTCCTTGTCTCTCCACAATTTCCCTGAACTTCTCAAGTGCTTGATGAGAGGACAGACACCTATCCAGGGTCTTTCTTGCCGCTTCAGGGGTCTTTGCTACCTGTGCTAACAAGAGCATCTGTTCTCCCAGAAGATACACAACCTCCATGAGGTCTGCCGGGCCATTTCCTTTTAGCGCAGCAATAGCCTCTTCCATTTCAACCGCATTCCCCACTGCTCTGCCCAGCGGCTGGTTCATATCGGTAAGAACTGCGGTAACCCTCTTCCCCATCTTCTTACCGATATCTATCATAGCCTCTGCAAGCACCTCTGCTTCGTGATCGCTCTTCATGAAGGCGCCGCTTCCGACCTTGATGTCCAGGACAAGACCATCTATCCCTTCTGCAATCTTCTTCGACATTATGCTCGATGCAATAAGAGGGATGGATTCCACGGTACCAGTGACATCCCTCATTGCGTATAGTTTCATGTCGGCCGGTACAAGCCTCTCGCTCTGCACCATGACGGCTGCACCTATCTCATCCACATTCTTCACAAACTCCTCTACCGAAAGTCGTGTTCTGAAACCCGGAATGGCCTCGAGCTTATCTATGGTACCTCCTGTATGACCCAGCCCTCTACCGGAAATCATGGGGATCTTCAGGCCGCACGCAGCAACTAAAGGCAAAAGGATTATGCTCACCTTGTCGCCCACACCACCAGTCGAATGCTTATCAATCTTAAAACCTTCAATGGAGCTCAGGTCAAGTGTCTCTCCGGACTCCATCATTGCGCTTGTTAGCCACAGTGTTTCTTCATCGTCCATACCTCTTATGAACACAGCCATCAAAAAGGCAGATGCAATGTAGTCGGGGATCTCTCCTTTTGCATAAGATATGACAAAATCCCTTATCTCTTGAGCATCAAGTCTCAGTCCGTCTCTTTTCTTCCTTATGGTCTCACCTATGCTCATAACCAATCAAAAAGGGCTACCTCAATTGTAGCCCGGCCACGCCATGAATTTAGCGAACAAGGACAATCAGAGACCTGCCGTCTCGATTGAGACTGCAAAGCGTCTCGAATACGCAGGTCTTCTTCAACCCTTCATCAGGGCGCCCAGCAGCTTTTCCTGTTTCTCAGCAAGAACTTTCGCCCTTTCGTACTCACCTTGCTCGACCGCACTGGCCATCTCTCTGTCCAGAACGACTATTTCCTTCTGAATGGAAGTCTGCTGAGCCCCGTCGAACAGGTTCAACTGATTTCTGTTCTCACTCCTGCGGCTTCTCATGATACCACCAATCACCCCACCAGCTTCTGCAGCTCTTCCACAGTTGCTTTTTCGGCATCTGCCATCTGCCTGAGCAACCGTATTCCTTTTTTCCTCCTCTCGTTCTCTTTTATCTTGGTAAGTAATATCTCCTGAGAGTCCGGTGGCGACTTAGGCCACGGAACAGACAGTGTTTCTCTATATGCCCTGGTCAGTTTGCTTATTTTTTCAGTCTGGTGCATAGCACTCTCGATCTTTTCACGGTCAGCTCCGGTGAAGTGCCTGGCAGCAATGTTCAGGAACGAGGCGCGAGACCACCTCGAGAGTTGGTAGTATAGAAAAGGGAAGAAATGCCAAGATATCAACGTCTTATCTTCTAGATTGGCGTAATCCCTATCCTCTGCCAGATCGTTAGCTCTTTCCTGAAGAGCTGCTACACCTCCAATGTATCTTTTCCCGTCGTATTCAATCTCCTGTGTAGTAGTCAATTCAATGCCCAGTTTCAGGGCATCTATGATGATCTTCTGTAAATCAGCTCTGACCATGCGCTCTATCAGTATGAACATCGGGTTAGAACCACTCGGTTTTTCTTTGTCAAGAGTGGGTTGCCACCACGGTTTCCCTGAGGCCTCGGTGAATTGCTCTCGTGTCATCTGTCTGGGCCCAGTGAATGTGTGCAGGTAGAATCTAACATCATCATAGCCTATGACGAGAGCCCACTCAGGAGGAGGAAGAACAAGAGGCATGAGAACCGGCTTTCCGTCCTCGATATACTTCTTTATCCTGACTATGCTATCTTCCTCATCATCGTAGGTGTACTCATGCTTGTATGCGAGGGAACCTGCAATTACTCTCAGAGGATTGTGTGGATAGACAAAGGCAGATCCCATCCTGTCTTCCCGGCTGTAAAAGAATCTGAAGGCGTCTCCGCATACACCATCAAGAAATCCTCCATACTGCTCCTTTCTGCTCTCCAGTGCATCAAAGAGATCATCGCCCACGAAGTCGACGTAAGCGTTAAGGGAGGTGACATAGCCGAAGGCTCCTACCTGTTTTTGATCGAACGACACTTCCAGTTTCTTCATCGGCCGGTCTCCGGCTTTCTTCTATAAGTCTGCCGGGAGTCGGAGTCGAACCGACACGTCCCCGGAGGGACAGCGGATTTTAAGTCCGCTGCGTCTGCCATTTCGCCACCCCGGCGTAGCAGATACTCTAGAACGATTCCAAAAAAATAAGCAGGGCGAGGGTCAACTTTCTGGATGCCGCAGTCGCCGGGGCATTAGCACAGTCTGCGCTCTCCATGACTCCTTCTTCCCTGCTTTTCAGGCGGCATCCGGATTCGAACCGGAGAATAACGGTTTTGCAGACCGTCGCCTTACCACTTGGCTATACCGCCACGCGTTTTCACACTCGGAGATATTACCAACTGCCATGTTGGGTGTCAACATATTTTCCGTCAACCCTAACCCTTTTAACCACAGATTACCACAAGATTTCCACAAGATTATTTTCTGGTCCGGATCCTACCGTCTTAGGGTGTTATTTTCGATCTTCGGGTTCTAGAATCTCGTGGTTAGTGGTCTTATTTTCGATTTTCGGTTTTTTCGATCTCCTCCAGGACCTCTTCCAGCCTTCCCATTTGCCGACCGAACTCTTCCCATCGCCACTCAGACAGACTCTTTTTTGCGCTTCTGAAAACCCTCAGAGCATCACCAGTCAAAGTCTTGAGGCTGACCTTCCTCCCCTCTCTCTTTTCTGGTCTTGCAGCAATCTTCTCACCGAATGCCCGCGCAAGTGCCCGGCTCATTGTGGGCTCCATGACTATCCTGTTTCCGTGGACAGCAATCACCCTTTTCAACTGCGGCAGTTGACCTTTTGTCGCCTGGAGGAACACCGGTTCAAAGTAGGCGATAGATTCATGAATCGGAATGACCAGCAGATCACCTCTTATTACCCTTGAACCTTTTTGACCCCACAGTGTGAGCTCTCTACTTATGTCAGGATCCTGATCTATGCGCGCCTCTATCTGCATTGGACCGAATATCAGCTTCTTCTTGGGAAATTGGTAAACCATCAATTTACCGTAATCCGGGAAATCACATGTCGCTGACAGCCAAGCTATCATGTTGGATCTGTTCGCAGGCGTAACCGGAACCATCAATCGAAATTCCGCTTTCTCTTTCTGCGGAAGCTTCATTGTTACGTAGTATGGTCTCATGACTATTTCGTTGCCTTCATAGGTTTGATGCGGGAGCGCCCAGAGGTCCTCCTGATTGTAAAACACCTGTGGATCTTTCATATGGTACTTGGAGTAAACCTGAACTTGAATGGAAAAAAGATCTCTGGGATATCTGATGTGTGCCTTAATGTCAGGTGACATCTCCCCGAAGGGCCTGAAGAGCTCCGGGAAGATCCTCATATATACTCTCACAATAGGATCAGACTCGTCGACAACGTAGTAGTCGATATCGCCGTTGTAAGCATCTATAACCAGCTTTACTGAATTCCTGATGTAATTCAGACCCTTCAATCCGCCCCCAAAGAGCTCAGAGTAAGGGTACATGTCTGTAATTGTATATGCATCTATTATCCAGAACAGTCTTCCGTTCGCTAGAACCATGTACGGATCTCTATCATAGTACAGGAAGGGGGCAACGGTACGGGTCCGTTCCGTTATCAGCCGATGCAACATGATTCTGCTATCCACGGTTATATATCCTGTGAGCAGAATCTTCAAATCTCTGAACCTCCACGCGTAGGCCAGCCTCCTGAGACCAGAACCTAAGGGAACTCCCCCATCCCCTTTGTAGGTGACATAGACGTTCTCATCACCAGAAGGATAGTCAAATTCCTCTTCGCTCGTTGCCACAATGCAATAGTCCCGTGTCTCTTCGCCATAGTAAATCTCGGGTCTCTCCATCTCCAGGCCGGGATAGGACTCAGGAGGAAGATCCTTCACCAGCAGCACTGGAAGGCCTTCTTCCGTCAGATTGGCAACCGGACTCATGCAAAGCCCATAGCCGTGAGTGTACTTAAGATGTATATTGACCCAGGTCTGAGCCTGTCCGGAAAGTTTGCGTGTGGAAAGTTCTCTGGGAGAAAGCATCACGTGAGTATATTTTCCACCCACCATATACCTATCCTCATCCACAGACACAAAATCATAATACAGTCTCATCTCCTGAATCTGTTTGTAGGTCTGTTTAAGAGGTCTGGGATCCCACAGTTTTATGTTCGAGATAGTCCCCACGTTCTTTACCACATCCCCGTATGTCAGGTCTTCGGAAACATCAAATGGAACTACGTCAACATTGCTCAGCCCGAACGCCTCTATTGTCGCACTTATGTTGTTAAGTATATATGGCCTCTCTTTTGTAATCTCGTTCGGCTTGACAACCATCTGCTGAATGATTCCCGGATAGATCGCCCCGGCGACTACAGAAATGGCAATGAGTCCGCCAATAGACCATAGCGGAATTTGCCAGCTCCTTTTCTTGACGTTAACGAAGAGAGCAACCGAGCAGAGGACCGCAGATATGGTTATGATCCAGTAGGCAGGAATCTGAGCGTGCTGGTCAGCGTAGCCTGTACCATTCACCACACCCCTGGTAGAATAGAGTAGATCGAATATTCTTAGCCGAATACCCCATGCGATGAAAAGAAAGACTAGCCCACCAACAAAGGAAAGATGCGACCTTGTCGCCTTAGACACCCTCACCTGGCTGCTAAGCACCATTATCGCTTTTTCCTGCGCGTAGACAATGGCACTGATAATCAGTGCAAATAACAGAGAGTTAAGAAACCACTGCTGTACGAATTTGAGAAACGGCAGAGTGAAAATATAGAACCCAACGTCCCGGCCAAATATCGGCTCGCCATAACCAAAAGGAATGCGGTTCAGAAACCTCAGAATCAAATCCCACTTCGAAACTGCAACTCCCCCCACAATCATACTTAGAAATATGAGGCCCACTGTCCACCCAATTCTCTGGAGCCGCGACCTTGTTACCATTTCGAGAACATTCAAGTCTTCAAAGAAACCCGTCTCCTCAGGCTTTGGAGACAACCTGTATGCTGCGCGGACATTCGTCCACGACAGGAAGAAGAAAATAATAGAGAATATGAAGAAGGCAAAAACCTTCGCTCGGAGTGTTATCCAGTAAACAGAAACATATCCAAGGGCATTGAACCAGAGGACATCAGAATAGACGGACAACAAGATGCCTACAATGATTACGAAAAGAATGGCTGCCCCAACGGCAACCCACAGTGAAACAACTCTTTTCATCGATCCCCCTTTGAGTAAACCATTACCACGGACGGGACCGTGTGTCAAGCTATTTAGGCGGGAA
>SOJN01000091.1 GCA_004376575.1 candidate division TA06 bacterium
AGTGTTTTTTTGAAGGAATGACTACATCAGTTTTGTGCCGTTAATGGTCAGCTCAAACTTGCAGCCGAGGAAGTCGGCAGCTTTCCTGGCGATTATCATTCTGGAAAGGAATATTTCAAAATACTCCATTACCGGAGAAGTCTTCGTATCAATCGATAGACGCAGTGTTATCAGGCCACTCTTCCCTTCTACCAAAAGTCTGGATGATTTAACCGCGTAGTTGACTCTGTCGTGAATGTCGAATTTGATGAATGCTGGATTTCTCACGCGCGACTTGTGCACATCTGCCTTGTCAGCAAGAATAAGAGCAGCGCCAACGTTGCTGACAGGCCCGCCGGTTGCCTCATCGTGATTGCCAATCGCTGACATTATTTCACAGACAACTTCAGGATCCGCCCCCATATCAGACATTATCCTGCCGGCAATGACAGCGCCAGTCTGTGAGTGATTCGCCCTGTTGACCACATTGCCTATGTCGTGAAGGTACCCCGCAATGGACGCAAGTTCGGCCTCTTTCTCGGATCCGTCAAGTTTGGTCAGGATCATGCGGGCACCATTCGCAACCCTATTGGAATGCCTTTTCCCGTGTTCCGTCCAGCCGATGACGCCCAACTGTTCATTGGCTCTGGTGACATAGACCTGGACTTGTCTGTTTCTCCGTATTTTTTCGAGTGTGATCATCTCTTGGGACTATATTATACCACCTGCTGCCACAACCACCAATCACTAATTACGAATTATTAAATCAAACCGAAGCAGGTGCTCAGGGGCCTGGAATTATTGCAGGTTGGGTTGAGTATCTGAACCCTTAAGCCTTTCCTTGTCTTCCTTCGTAATTATCACCGCTATGCTTTGCTTCCTTTTTTGCTGAAAACGAGTTCGTTGTCCTTCGCGTCCACAAGAACAGTGTCCTGTTTTCCAAACTCGCCCTCGATTATCTTCTTTGACAGGGGATTCTCCACAAGCCTCTGAATTGCTCTTTTCAAAGGCCGAGCCCCATATATAGGATCGTATCCCTCTCTGGCAAGGACATCCTCTGCAGCTTTGGTCACTTCCAGTCCAATCTCACTATCCATGAGGCTTTTTCTGACATTGTCAATCTGGAGTGCGACAATCTTTTCAATGTCCTCAAATGCAAGTGGCCTGAAGACAACCGTCTCATCAATTCTGTTTAAGAACTCAGGCCTGAACCTGCTTCGTAGCTCCTCGATCATTCTCGACTTCATCGTTTCGTAGTCCTCAGCGTCGCCACTCGCCCACTCAGACCCTACGTTCGAAGTCATTATCAGGACAGTGTTCCTGAAGTCGACCGTTCTTCCTTGGCCATCGGTCAGTCTCCCCTCGTCCAGTATCTGAAGCATAACGTTGAATACATCCTGATGGGCCTTCTCTGTCTCATCGAACAGAACCACGCTGTACGGCCTCCTTCTGATGGACTCGGTCAACTGCCCACCCTCTTCGTAACCGACGTAACCAGGTGGGGCTCCTATCAGCCTGGAGACTGTATGCCTTTCCATATACTCGGACATATCTATTCTCACCATTGCGTCCTCTGAATCAAAAAGGAATTCAGCCAGAGCTTTGGCGAGCTCAGTCTTTCCCACTCCGCTCGGTCCCAGAAATATGAAAGAACCTATTGGCCTCTTTGGGTCCTTGAGCCCCGAACGTGCTCTTCTGATAGCATCCGAGACAAGGTTGACCGCCTCATCCTGGCCTATCACTCTTTTGTGTAACCTTTCCTCCATGTGAAGAAGTTTCTGAGACTCCTCCTCCAGCATCCTGGATACTGGAATGCCCGTCCACTTTGACACAACCTGTGCTATGTCTTCCTCGCCGACCACGTCATCAAAACCCCTGTCCTCCATCCAGTCATTCCTCTTCGCAGTGTACTCTTTCTGGAGAGCATCGGTCTCATCGCGAAGCTGTGCTGCCCTTTCATACTCTCTCGCCGCCACAGCCTCCTGTCCTTCCTTGATTAGCACAGAAAGCTTTCGCTCGAGATCTTTCAGCTCAGGCGGGGCACTGTATATATCTATCCTCAGCTTTGATCCTGCCTCATCAATCAGGTCTATTGCCTTGTCCGGAAGGAACCTTTCGCTTATGTACCGTGTTGAAAGCCTGGCTGCAGCTTTCAAGGCCTCATCGGAAATCTTCACACCGTGATGGGCCTCATATTTGTCTCTCAAGCCCTTGAGTATCTCAATTGTATCCTCGATTGAAGGCTCATTCACAAGCACAGGCTGAAACCTTCTCTCCAGGGCCCCGTCCTTTTCTATACTCTTTCTGTATTCGTCAAGAGTGGTAGCACCCACACATTGAAGTTCACCTCTCGCCAGAGCTGGTTTCAGCATGTTGGACGCATCAATCGCGCCTTCTGCTGCGCCTGCCCCAACTATGGTATGCAGTTCATCTATGAAGAGGATGATATCTCCTTTGGCCCTTTCTATCTCCTTGAGAACGGCTTTGAGCCTGTCTTCAAACTCGCCCCTGTATTTGGAGCCCGCGACCAAAGAACCCATGTCCAAGGCTATTACCTTTCTCCCCTTCAGTGTCTCTGGCACATCTCCGGAAACAACCTTCTGTGCCAGCCCTTCCACTATCGCCGTTTTCCCAACGCCTGGCTCGCCAATAAGGACAGGGTTGTTCTTTGTCCTACGGGAGAGGACCTGTATCACGCGCTTTATCTCTTCATCTCTCCCGATTACCGGGTCCAGCTTGCCGTCAGAGGCAAGCAGGGTTATGTCACACGCGTACTTTTTCAGGGCCTGATATTTTGATTCAGCCTCTGGATCTGTCACTCTCTGACCTCCTCTTATCTCTTGAAGTGCAACATATATTTTCTCCCTGGTTACTCCGTATTCCTGAAGGATTCTGTGGGATATCCCCTCTCTGTCCTCTGACACTGCAATAAAAACATGTTCTGTCCCCACATATTCATCATGTATTCTTCTCGCCTCCTCGAAGGCAAGGTCAAAGATTCTTTTTGCTCTGGGTGTAATGTATATCTGAGCCTGGCCACCACCCTCAAAGTGAACCTTGGGGGCTTGTTCCAGTCCATCTATCAGTTCCTTCTTTACAGTCTCAGGCTGGATTCCAATCGATGTAAGGATTGTCGGTACCAAACCTTCCTGCTGCTCAAGAAGACCAAGAAAGATATGCTCCGTATCAAGCTGATTATGGTTGAATCTGGTTAATGACTCCTGCGCTAAAGCAATCGCCTCTTGTGCCTTCACTGTGAACTTATCGAATCGCATTGGCCCTCACATGTAGAACCGTTAAAATATACGAGAAAAAAAGGATTTGTAAAGGGACATTTCGCCCGCCGTCCCCTTTTTGAACCAACCTTTGGGAATTACCGGTTTCTTCTTTTGTTGGTCGCATCCAGTAGCTTGGACATCAATTCGCCGGCTTTGCCCAGGATCGAGACATCAACAAGATCGGACAGTGGGGTGGGTTCATAGTTGATTTCGGCCACGAACGCCCCTCCCCTCTTTGCCATGAGGGGAAGACTCGCAGCCGGCTGGACGACCGCAGATGTTCCTACCACAAGCATGCAGTCACACTCATTTGAGGCCTGAAAAGCCCTCTCTATAGCATCCCTGGGAAGTGTTTCTCCAAACCATACGACGTCGGGCCTCAAGTACGCGCCGCATTCGCATTTTGGAGGAAGTTCGCTCAGGTCGGGCAGCTCATCCAACTTCCGTTCACAGCGGGAGCACCTAACCTTGAAAATATTCCCGTGCAGTTCCACCAGTTCTTTTGAGCCAGCCCTGCGGTGGAGGTTGTCTACATTCTGGGTTATGAGCAGAAATTTCGGATAGAGTGTCTCCAGTTCAGCTATGACTTCGTGAGCAGGATTGGGATGAACATTGTTCATCAGGCCTCTTCTGTACACATACCATTCCCATATAAGCTTTGGATCCCTTTCGAAGGCTTCCGGGGTAGCGAGCTCCATGGGATTGTGCTTTCGCCACAGCCCGTCTTTTCCTCTGAAGGTCGGCACTCCGCTCTCAGCAGAGACTCCCGCGCCTGTGAGCACCGTCAGGTAGTTCGCAGAGAGTAGGGCTTGCACAACTGTGCTTGGGATCTGTCCTG
>SOJN01000092.1 GCA_004376575.1 candidate division TA06 bacterium
GGGTTTCATTCGACATTACGGATCCTGCTGACAAATTCCTCGGAGCTGAGGTCTCCAGTTGCGTCGGGGGCCAATCCACGAAGGTCAAAAAGGGTCGGGAGTTCGCTTTCCTTGGGAAAAATTTCTAGGTCCTCAACTTCAACCGAATATGGAAAGCAGTCTCTTTTCTTGTATTTCACCTTGCCACGCACGTTGATATAGCGGTTCACTGCACCGATGGCCGCTTCAAGCAACGAGCCGGGGAAGTGACAGTCAATTCTTCTGGCCCCTGCCACTGGATAGATGTAGAATCGATTGGCACCAGCATGGATATTGATGTATTCAAGTATCCCAGATACAGCTCCTTGTGCAATCTCGTCCTTACCCAGTATGTCTTTTACTGCCACCCCCAGATCTTCTGTCAGAGTCACTTCAGCACGCTCACTCGAGAAAGATATCTCAGTGATGTTCTTCCTGAAGACACCACCGATTTTGGTGTAAAGTTCCAGCAGTTCCCGATCAAATTCTGTAGGTGCCCTCCTTTCCTTGATATCCCGCAGTCCGACAAAGAATCTGTCAACAACAGCCTCAGAGTGATTCTCTGAGGGTTCAACTGGTACCGCTTCAACCTCTACAATAGCGGGACTTCCGTAGCGCAAATCTGTAACCCTATAATACAGGGAAGGCGACGCTGCTCGGCTGACCGTACGGTCGATGTGGTTAAGGATGTCGCTTGTTGCATGGAGTTCGGCAATGAAATCTGATAGCCTGACCAAGTCATTGTCGGCCTTAGTACCCCTTAGTTTTATCTCTATCTTATTGTTCGCCACCTTGTCTTCTCCGCCAATTGCTTCAGCTATGTGTGCGCCTAGTGAATTTGTGTCTAAAGCGTATCATACGTTATCCTCTGGGGTCAAGGTCTTTTGCAGAGTAATCCGACTCTCTACAGGAAGGGTGCTCTACTCTTGGCATTTGGTATTCGGAGCGGCTGAACGTAGAGCAATCGCTCCACTTTGCTGAGTCCTCGTGATAGTGCAGTTCCTATCTGTTCTTGCACCTCTGCGGAAATCCACATACTCAACAGTGCGACAGCCTCCTGAAGATGCTGTTGGGATAACTGTCGATAGCGCATGGTCATCTTCAGTGTTTTGTGGCCCAGCAACTGTTGAACCGTTGCGAGATTCACGCCGGCCATTACGAGATGGGAGGCGAAGGTGTGATGGAGGTCGTGAGGCCCGGCTTGTACTAATCTTGCTCACTTTCAGCTTGAATCCGTTGCTGGATTATTTCTTCTTTTGTTCTGTAATCGCCTGGATAGACCAAATGGGTCGGCAACACCGGTAGACTCATGGTCATCACCTTGGGTTCAAGGTAACCAAACCTTGAGAAGTGAGTGATCTCGAAGAGCCGTTTATCAGGTGGGTCTGATCCTATCGTCATCACGTAGCCGAAAGGCGGATATGTGATCTCGCTAATAAGGCTAACATTTCCAGACATGTCGCCAAGGACTGTCGTTCCACAACAGCGAAACCTCCCCGTCGTGTTGTAGTATGTGAAAAAGCGGTACTTCGGTGGCAGGTACTTCATATAGCGGTATAAGACGAATCTAACAAGATCAGGGTTGGCTTCTCGGAAGACAGGCCTATCGACGGAAAGGAACATGGTGACTATCTGCTTGAGTATTGCAAGAGGATACAGGCGGTTAAGATAAATCAGCGACGGTTTCCCTCCGGACTTGACCAGGATTTCCATACCCTGATAACACCAGTCGACAAATCTGCCTCCGTACCAGGCCCCAGTGTCATTGTTGCATTTCACACAGAGAGTATAGTCGCCCATCCCACGTTGCTGAATCGATCCTTTGACTATCTCATCTGGACCTAGTCCGATTGTCTTCTCGAACTGAACACGGATGACCCGTTTGTCATTGAATGCTGCTCGAGGTGGGACATGCTCGAAGGAGAGTTGTCTTCTGTTGCCGCAGAGGTGACAAGTTCCTATTAGTTTCCTTTTTCGAGACATTGAGTACCTGGAGTGTCAATCCCGTCTAACACAGAGTGGCCGGAGTCACTTTCATGTTTCAGCTTTACGCACCAAGGAGAGTTAGTCCTTTTCAATGCTGTATCCTTGGGGACGAGACATGACATTGTGACATACTTCATGCTTCAGCCCAATGTTGAATCCATTTTGTCGTGAAGTCAACCACGGACGCCAGCTCTCCCATGCTATACACTTCTAACTTGCCAACAAGATCTGCGATCTCAGATCACGGGTCTCAGATCAATTGTGCCATATTTGTGCCATGTTTGTGTCAAAAACTGTACAAACAGTATAGACCATGCACACAATGTAAGTCCAGAGAAGACTAATACTCGTATGAAGTTACTGGGATTTCTTGCCCGACAGTCATTTCCAAAAACCGCCCCAATTGGGATCAAAAATCCGGTGCTCTGCCAACTGAGCTAACGGCCCAACTCAACGCAGATCGGAGACCTCAGATCTCGTTGCAAGAATTCCCAAACCTGCGTGTTCTTGCATAACTCGCAACCGTGCAGAAAATACCACCCTTCCCCCCGCATGTCAACACGCTTCTGCCGAGATGCGCTGTGCCCGGTCGCCAGTGGTTTCCACTTGCCGGACTGACTCAGGGGATGTTAAAATTATAGGGGTAGAACCCGTGTCCGCTGCGGTAGGCGTGACTGTGTTGGCACTAACAGAAAGGGAGGTGAGAACATGGCAAGAAAAAGATCGACCACAAAGGAGCCTTCGGGCAGGGGTACCAGGGCAATTGGGACCTGGCCAACGCCAGAGAGGCCCACTCGTAAGAAAAAGGCTGCAGCAAGAAAAACGACGAAGAAGGCATCCCTAAAGAAAAGAGCGCGAAGAACCAGTCCCAGAGCAATTGATACGGTTCCTCTCCCGGAAAAACCGCGAAAGCGAAAGAGAGCTAGTCGTAAGAAGAAGGCTGTGAAGAAAAGCCGGTGAAGAAAGCACTCTAGGGGTCACCGGGGTCAGGCGTTCAAAAAGTCAATTTTGAACCGCTGAGGCCTGAGCCTTAGCTGTTCACTGCCCGCGGTGTGTGCGGGTTCTTTCTGAGATACTGTCTTCAGTTGGGTTGGGATAGGAAGTACGTCCAGCGAGTCGTACGGGGAAGAGGTGAACTGTCAAACTGTCAAGTCATGGATCCTTCGAGTATTCGGAGGGCACCGAGCAAAGATCAACGCCAGCAGTCCCGCGCCGCAGTGAGGCTTACTATCGAAGAGACCTTAGACGACTTGCCAGAGACGTACTCATCCCAGATCTATAAGCAAAAGTGCGAGGTTGTCTATCAGCACATATACGAGTCCTACTACGGAGAAGGCGAAAGCATCTACGCATTGGCTGGCTGAGGCCTTCTCAATAGTTTGCCTGAGAGGTTAGGACCCGGGAATTGGAGGCGTGGCATAGAGATGAACGGTAGTAGCATGCATTGGACTACATACATCGTGGCGGCAGTCGCTGTTTATGGTGCGGTGCTTTCGACCTACACTGCACTATCCAAGCTTAGACAAGGCAGACGCCGGATCAGGGTCAAGTTCTCGTGGGGTGCCCTGTTTCAGGGTCCTGAGGTTAGTCCCCAGATGCTTTTCATAATAGTCTCGAATCCAGGAAACAGAGCTGTGACAATACACACCCCGGCCATCATTCTGCCAAATGATACAAGAGTGGTTTTCCCGGACCCCCACAGCGATGTTGGATTCCCCTGTGACCTACCCGAAGGGCAAAGCTGCAAAGTCTGGATCGAGGTCAGAGAGCTTGCCGAATTCCTCAAAAGCCGGGGCTTCTCGGGGAAGACCAAGTTAGTGGCTATCTGCGAAGATGCTGTTGATAATGTCTACAAGAGCAGGTCAACGATATTTGATGTAGATAGGTAGGTCACAAAGGCGCCACAGCGTATGCTCCTATAAGTGTCAGAATTTCACGCTCCGCTCCCAATACTACGCGCTATCGCTTGAGCAGCTCGTCACACTGTGTGCCTTACCGGATGCGACCTGCAACACCTTCCGGTTCACTGGATTCACATAGGCTATCTCGGTGTGCCTTAGATAGGGGATCCACTCACACCAGGGACCCAACATCGCCAGGTTCCTTGAGCATCCGAAGAAGTCTACCATGAACAATGTGTTGCCGCGGTCGACGGTGAACAGCGCAACTCCGTGCCAGCCTTCCTTCGAAGGCCAGGCCCCAGCCGGCATCGGGTAGTCAAGTATCACCTCCGAAACCGGGTGTCCGGTCCGGATGTACGACCTTACATCATCGAAACAAGGAAGGAGGGCTTTCTCAGGGCCATAGGTGTATGAGAGATAAGCCAGCCCCATCTTCGCGATTGCCCTTTGAACCTTCACGAAATCGTAGCCAGTTTCGACACAGATGTTCGATTTTGGAATTGCTCTCGATTCGAAAACAGCCATCTTCGTCCCTCTGGGCGGTGGGGCCGACTCCTCTTCAAACTGCTTTCGAGAAATGACGACAACCCCTTTCTTCTCTAATGCAGTCTTCGTGGCCTCAAAATCCGTCCCTTCGACGATGAGATGGCCGGAGGCGGTTTGTGTGGGGATTATCTTCTGGCGTGCTCCTCCCGAACCGAGACAAACATGGCTCTTCAGCCTGACGCCGCTCTGGGCATCGTCCATGTATGCCTTTGTTCTGGCGTCTGTTTGTATGAAAGAAGGGTCTCTACCCGACCTTGACTTGATCGAGAGTTCTGATAGTTTGAAGGCTATCGAGAAGTGGTAACGCAGTTCTGACTCCAACTGGCTGCCGACAGAGTCGTTGCATTCCTTGCAAACATCATTGATGGTCAGGGGACAGCCCAGAGAATCTGGTATTATGTGGTCACTGCTGCGACGGCTGACTGGAAGTTGCCTTCTGCAGAGAATGCACGTGAAGGTCATTGGTTCATCCATCTTTCTATCGATTTCATTCGTCATTCACACTCCGGCCATTCCTGTCTGATCAAGAGGTCGATCTTCTCCCACCGTATCCAGTTGATATTATGCCACCGAATGCAGTTGCAGTCAAGGAAAGGCTAAGGATATCATCCCGGCAATCTCTCATTGTCAGTGAAAAGGAATTCGTTTGACCTCGTTGCTACGGCATGACCCGCGGCGTCCTTCGCTTGTGGGGACCCATGCATGGGTCTAATGCTCAGTTGGCGGTACGGTCGCACTTACCTGCCGTTGCATTTCTCCCGTAAGATTCATGCCTAGCAATCCCACTCCCTTCTGAAGGTGTTGTTGGGATACGTGCGCATAGCGCATCGTCATCTCTTGTGGTTTTGTGGCCCATCAATTCCTGGACAGTGGGCAGATTCACTCCGGCCATCGCAAGGTGCGAAGCGAATGTGTGTCGAAGATCGTGGAATGTGAAGTTCGTAATGCCGGCTCTCTTGCATGCCTTGTCTGCAGATGCGTTGTGTAGTATGAATAAGAGTAGGTGTCAGTCTGCTACCATCTGGCATTCCTGGTTCTTCATTAACCTGTCTCTGCCCTGGGCTTGAGAACTGTTGATGCGGTGGAGTCAATGTGATAGGATAGGAGTGCTCCTTGTGAGGGCAGCGTGCGGATCCCCTGAGGTGCAAAGGTGTGTGCTTGCCGTCAACCTTTGTCGAAAGGGCAGTTAGCATGTGACTACGATAATCTTCGATAACAAAGCGCAGATTGATTTCAGTGAAGGCTGTTTGTTGCGCGTGAAAAGCGAAGCGCATCTCCCATCAGGACCGATACTTCTGGTTCTTAGTGACAGAGCCTTATGCGACAATAATCTTGGCGAGTGCATACCGAGAGCACTGTTGAAGTATGCTCCCGGTGAAAGAGTATTTGACCAGCACAAGAGCCAAGACTGGGATTGCGGGATCGCAGTGTCGAAGAAGGTGTGCCTTCTAAAAGAACAGTATCCTGCATATTTCGCATATATCCTTGGGCATGAGCTAGCTCATGCGTTTGTATGCTTAACAGATATCTCTATTCATATCCAGAGTTCTCTTGTTGAGAAGTTCATTAGGGATGCATCTGAGGACAGGATAACCCAAGCCACCGAACTACCGGATGAAGTGCTCTCCGATAGATTTGGGATACACATTGCCGAACGCATATTCTCCCGCGAAAAACTGAATGCTGACATAACCCACTTACTAAAGATGCCCAATTGTAAGGATGCAGTTCGTCTAAGGAAAGTGTTGTCCTTGTCTGGCTCCAGTAATCTTGGAGACCTAAGACGTTTGAGAGATGACTTAGTCGCTATTTCAAAGCCATATAAGGCCAGGCTGATAGAGCTATGGGAAAAGGATGTTGCGAAAAGAGGGTCTGGCTCACTCGCTAGCTTGATAGATGATTATGACGCTCTATTTGAGTGACCTGCCCGCGTGAACACCGAGTGTCACCCTGGAGGCGGGCGAGGACAGCCAGAATGGTTTTGGCATGCATCATGCACCGTCCGTTGGCCATAGCCCACCTCTGACAAGGCTTCCCCGTTGTTCTCGCCTTTGCCCCACACCGCATCTTTCGATGCCGCTTACTCGGAGGGATGTGTCCGGGAGGCTTTCGGGGCCTACCGCTTTTTCTTCCATCTACCACGGGGTCATGTGATTTTTTGATTTTCATACCTTTCTATTCTCAAAATAACCCCTTTCCCTCAAAAAGTCTGTGACAAAATTCTGCACAAACTTGAAAGAGCCGAGCAGGCTTTTCAGGCGTTCGCAAGAACACGGGAGATACGCCGAGTTATCCAACCAGCCCTGGCGTCTGACCCACAAAGGGGGCCACCCGATGACCTCAAGCTAACGGACAGGATTGCCCGGCGTCTGAGCAAGAAAGTGAAGGCGACTCAACGACAACCGCTCACAGGATTTTTAGGGAAACAGGCGTGTTAGGGAATCAGGAAACAGCCAAATCCTTATGCCATCACATCGAATAACCTCTGGGTGGTACTTTGTCTAGGGTGGACTCTGTTTCTTGAAGAGAAACAACGAAGCGGGCTTCTTGGGAGTATCGCTCTCCCGTGCGCACAATACCAGATAGATGCGTCGCTCTCTTCTCGGCACGTGCAAAGCCTCCACATCAAACTGCATCCCTCTAGCTTCCAGAAGTTCCAGTCGGAATGAATCCGTGTATTCCCAAGAGTTCACTATCTGGTTAGGTCGCTTGTATGCGAGCCTTAGTATCGGCGGCAAAGAAGGCCATAGTTCTTTTCTCACGTTGATGCCCTTCAAGGAGGAACCCTTAAAGACCTTATCTCTTTCCGGGGGTGCATAGTCATTACTGGTCATGTACGATGTTTCATACATAATGAGAATACAATCTTTCCAATAGCTGGTCTTATCTTCCCAGTTGTATACCGAATGGAACAATCTCCGTGCCATCAACTCTTTAGTAGTGAGAAAGGCACCGCAAGCTTGCATGAAAGCACCTAGCGACGGACTAGTAGGAACTAGCTCCCCAAGTGGTTCTGATGGCACAAGGATCTGCTGTCCGATCTCGTACATAAATGCTTCTTCTTTCCGGTATGCATAGCTGTTGTTATGCAATACCCTCATAAGATCAAGACTTCTGTCCCTGTCGAAGTAAGGCTTGATGGGTGTGCTCTCCACATCGAATAGAAAAGTGTGGCCCAACTCATGCCCTATGAGTGTTCTCTTCTGCAAGGAGCCCAACCTCTTGTTTATATGCATAATGAATCGGTCATCCTTCACTTCTAAATGACCATACCTTACATCAGCCGTCTCTCTGATTTCAGTCCTGCGATCATCTTTGAGAAAGCTTGACTCCTTCCACCTAATGAATGGCGGACTTGTCTCTCCGCATCGTTGCATTCTTCTCCATATGTCTTCATATAGTCTTCTCTTGATCAAGTGGACCATGTCTTTTCTCGTTTTCTCATCCCTGGTCCTTTTGGCATAGTCCATTATTTCGTATTCGCTCAGATAGGGATAGCGTAATGCATGCCAGATGTCCGCTTCCCGCAAGTCATCCTCTCCTTTTGAAGACTTTGCGTATCTCGTTATCTATGAATTCCTTGAAACTGACGCCATGTATCTCACGGGCGAACTTGATAGCTTGGACGGCACTTTTTACCTCTTTCTGCTCTGATACGCAAAGCTTTATGTTTGCTGTTTCTTCCAATATCTGGGCCCTTACGTCGACAAGTCCTGACCAGTCACCGTCCTCAATACCCTTCTGACATACATCCTTCAGGGTTTGTGACCACTGGTCCGCATACTCTGGGGATAACAGAACGTAGAACCGCCACAACGTAGCGTACCGCTTGTTTATTAGTTCAATCTCAAACGCCATGTTGCCATGCTCCAGCTCCCTCGCAAGCTTCGAAAGTGGTTGCACAGAGGGAGACAGTGACCTTACAAACATCTTAGCTTCTGCCTCTTTCCCCTCGTCTTTTTTGGTAGCATAGACAATTATGGAGCCCGGTGAGATCTCGAAAACGCTCTCCAACGTGCACTCTAGCTCGTATCTCCTTGACGGAACGGCATACTCGCCTACCCTAGTCCAATATTCCGGGGAATAGCCCAGCCTGTAGTAGGTGATTGTGTAGAGCTGTCTCCCAAGAATGGAACATGCGACCTTCTTTGCCGCCTGAAGGTCTTCATCAATATCCTCCGGCATGTTTGCAATCTCGTAAAGGAAAGCGTCATCACCGGAGAGCATTATGTGATCCTTGAACTCCTGGCTGACCTGGTCCCTCTGCTTCTTACCCTTGACCTTATCCAGGGCCGACTTCATTGCGCAGAATACCAGCTTTATTACCATTGCTGACAGCACTGCCTTGACCCTATGATAGTAGACCTTTTCAGCAAGGGTGTACCTCAGTCTAAGTAGGCCAACACAATCGGATAGGACGTCTCTTCTTAGAACACCAGGCCTTCTTTCTAGCAGTATTGCGAGGCGAGGTTTTACTTCGTTTGTTGCCTCATCTTCGTAGTCCCTAAGCACGAAGTAAGACAACATCCTTTTGTCATAAGCTGCCTTGAGTCCGGTGAAGTAAGAATCTCTCTTCAGGTAATCCAATAGGTCTGCGCAGATTGTATTACCACAGATGTCGGCGATGTAGGGTCGGTCCAATCTTCTGATTTCGTTCTCACCCTTTTCTTCGGCAACTAGAATGCTTTCTATATCCGCCAGAGTCTTGTCTATTCTGGTTTTCTCAATCCCAGCTCTTTCCATGCGTTTCCGAATAATCGGAAGAACTCTACCTAGAACGCCTTCTCTACGCTTATCATCTTTCCATTGTTTATCTTCACCGAAAAGATTACCCTCGTCTTCAAGTACATGTCCGAACGACAGATGCGCTGTATCATGAATCAGCGCCACGATCCTCGTGACGAAAGTATCCTCAGGGGTCATGGGATATTCAGAGAATCGAGACGTCGGATCGTCAGGGAATACGTGTCTGTAATTCCTATTGACAGCATCGATGATTTGCTGGGCTACATATAGAGTTCCGATACTATGTTCGAACCTTGTGTGATTTGCACCTGGATACACTAGATTGGTGGGTCCCAGTTGTCTTATTCTTCTCAGCCTCTGAAACCAGTTGTTGTCCATGATTTCTTTTTCCAAATCAGTGATCCATATATCGCCGTGCACAGGGTCTCTAATCACCTTGGAGTATTTTAGCATGCTCTCAAATTGGTGTTGCAGCCTTTCTCCTGCTTCTCTCTGTGGCGAGTCAATTCCTCTTGCAGCCATATCTGTCTACCCCCTTTAGAATTCCGGCGTGCAGCTGCCCGCAGTGCTCTTTACCAGGAACCACAGATGCCTTCCTTCTCTACCAACTAATAGGGCTGTCCAGTTGACACTACAGTTCCGGGACTTGGGAGTGCCAGCAACTGCAAATCCTAATGTTAAACCTCGTTCTTGCCATTGCCAAAGCAGCAGTCTCATAAGTCGACAGCTGTTTGGCTAACACTGAGTTTCCCGGCGGCAAATCAGGGCAGTATGTTTACTCTATACGTGGTGACCCGATCCTCCGGGTTGCCTTTCCAAGCACCGTATCGTATCAGCAAACTTCAAGGGTGTCAAGGTTTTCTCTGGAGTGCATCCTGAATGATGAAGCGCTTCGACGCAACGGCGTTTCCGAGAACTACAGGCACGCAAGTCCAAATCAATTCGCATACAGGCACAGAGGGAAAGAGCGTATCGGGATGAAGCAAGGTACGGAGTACCTCACTCATCGGGAATGCCATGTCTCGCCAGGTTGCGATTCAAATACCTTTCGTCTCCGGTTACCTCTTCCCATTCAAGCCACATCGGTTTCCGTACAGCATCCGCTCTCTCCTTGAGCTCGGCTTCAGCAAGGACAAGCCCTTTCAGCTTTCCTCCGAAGACATCTATTTCCAGTCTTTCTACTTCGTGTCTGACCTTCGAAATCTGACAGTCTGTCATCTTCAAGAGTTTTTCGGCATCACTTATGGGAATTGGATATTCGAATTCCTGTCTTTCGATTGTGCCCCTTCCTTTGACAGTCAGAGTGGCCTCCTTCCCCCGAATCCTTACCCTTACTTCAGGAGAGAAGCTGAGGTAGCCCTGCTCGATTCTTTTCCCTGGCCTGAGTCTCTGTGGGTCGTATTGAGTTATCTTGAACTTCCTCTCGACCTCCCTACGCATTTCGTATCCCCCGCCGTTGTTCTCGTGTTGGCAACCTCCTCAGGGACCCAGGCGGCCAACCGCCGTGGGTCGGTCCTCAAGGAAACAGCTGGTCCGACTGCTTCAAATCCTCTTCTGGCTCTACTTCCGTATCAACTCTCTCAAACCAGAGCAGGCAGATCAAGTGGTCTCTGCCTGCCTGGGAAACCGTTGTGCCAGATTTGTGCCATGTTTGTGTCAAAAACTGTACAAACAGTATAGACCATGTACACAATGTATGTCCAGAGAAGATTAACTGACGCATGAAGTTACTGGAATTCCGTGCCCGACAGTCATTTCCAAAAATCGCCCTGTTTGGGATTAAAAATCCGGTGCTCTGCCAACTGAGCTAACGGCCCCAACTGATCGCAGATCTATGATCTATGATATGCTTTCAAGGAACGAGTGATAAAGCTACGCGTTTTCGCCTAAGTCCAAACCAGACACAAAATAGCACCCCCACCAGTACATGTCAACACGGTTCTGACCCCGTGGATGATGGGTAAGTGTCAAATTGCTCGCAGGAGAGTCTTAGTGATAACTAAGGAGGAGCACATATCGGAGACCGAAACAGAAGGAGGTTAAATTGAAAAGCGAAGGAGATTATTGCAAAATTTAGGTACATGGCCCAGAAACATATGTATCCTGTCAGGAATAACAGCCTTGTCTCACGGCGCACCTTCAGAATTTGAAATACAATGAGTAGTAGGGTCCCAGATGACGCGAGCAATAGTAGTATGACTGGGCTTGAGAGTCGTAGTGCCATCCTCGCGGGAAACCAGAGGACAGCCCCAAAACCTCTTCCCGCAGATATGACGACCAATGCTGCTGCTCTGACTGCAGCAGCAATTAGCCAAGTCAAGACCAGAGAGAGGAGTGTGAGGGCGACTGAGATGTTACGTGTAGGTCCTATTGCTGTCTGTACAAGTATTGATACTGGAGACACGCACCTGGACTCGACCTCCCGTGGTCTGCCAACCGAGCAGAAAATACCACCCTTCCCCTTGTATGCCAACACGCTTCTGCCGCGGGCCGTGTTCCTGCTGAGCAACGAATGTCATTCTGAGTCCTGAGCGGAGTCGAAGGGCGAGGAATCTGATTTCGAGATCGGGGCATTTCTGGGAGCAAGGCCCAGTTAGCTCCCAAAATGTCAAGTCGGAGATACTGCTTAGTCTCTCTTGCTGAGACGGAGTCGAAGTTTAGAGAGTCTCGATCCCGAGCGTAGCCCCGCCTGTCCTTCGCGAAGTCGGAGGGAGTCTATCGAGGGGCGAAGTTTAGGGAAATTAGTCCTGAGGCGTCGCCGAAGGGAGCTTGTCCTGCCTGTCCTGCGTGTAGCCCGTCGCGAAGTCCTACGGAGCTTGGAAGAGCGAAGTGGGGAAGTCAGGAACGACGTAGTCGGGCGAAGTCGAAAGGAAGGAACCGTAGGGAGTTTATGGAAGCCCGTCCTCCGTAACCTCGGTGAAGGAGGGCGTGGAAGGGTGCACCGCACCCAGTCTCCAATTCCCAATCCTTTCGCTGGATCATATTGAGAAGTATCAATTTCTTAACCCTATTCCAACCATGATTATCGGAGAAGCATCTAACACATAACCCTCAAGAAAACCAGGGGATTTGTATCCCAGTTCAACCATAGCCGATATTGGATACTGTGAACCTGCGAAATCATAATAACCTCTAAGTGAGAAAGCACCACCAAATCCACCACCTTTTGAAGTGACGGGATCTCCCCCGATCTCAATTTCCGGTTGGCTCCACACATCAAGGTTCATATCTAACGAAAATCGTTCGTTCTCATACATATTCTGAATCAGGAGGCCGACACCGCCCCAGGAGTTATGGAAGGTTTGATCCCCAATCCTTAAATCAATCAACGACACCTTGTTTTCAAAGCGTAAATAATTTTCTAAATGGTACTCAAGCCCAAAGGGTGTTAATCCCGTACGTAGGCTGGGTATATATCCAACTCCTTTGATATTTGGCATCGGCAATCCAGTGGAATTATTACCATCCCAGAAATAGGTTTTCATAATAGTAAACAAAGTGTAAAAAAGAAAAGGATTAGCAACATCGATCATTGTACGGGACTTCAGATCTTTTACATCCATCGGTAAATTATCATAATCGGTGTAACCGTTATGGCGGTTAATTATTCTTACATAAGCACTTATATCGTTATCATTCACTTTTGTTGTCAGATCCTCGTTAGTATCCTGAATGTAACTGAACATTATCTGCCAAGCCCAGAAATAGACAGACGCTTCCCGATATTGAATCTCTCTCTTGGCCATCCAGCGTAGACTCAGTCTTTTGTTAAGTATAGAGTGAACTTCGACCCCCCCTATCCAAATACCGAGCACTTCATGGTCATTAATCACACCGGGGCCAATGTTGGCGGAAGCCTCACCACCACCTCCACCATAAGGTGGCGGCATATCGAAGGCGTAATGTATTTTTTCGATATCCAGCTCGCGGTAGCGTGCCCCATGCCCGAGATACTCGTGAGCAAAAACAATTGAATACCAATCTACCGGTAAATCAATTAAGGCATATTTTGCATAGCGGCACACGATTCCGCCTGTTTTACCCACTAACCCTTTTTCGGAAAACCAACGTGTACCGATGAGCCTATCTTCCGTCCGGGCTAATCCATTTTGAATAGTGATAACATTCTCAGCGCCGCTTCTCATGGTCAATCCGGGATCAAATACCAAAGTCAGATAGGTTCCGGTAGAAATACCAAATTCATTAATATTATTTGAGGCTAAAGAATCGGTTTCATCAGCATAGGTATAGGCTGAAAAAAGGATCAGGAAAAGAAGGAAAGAATTCAATATTTTCATCATAACATCCAAGAATATCCTTTAAACGACCTTTAAGAGCACGCTCCAGTAATCCACACCTAACATAGGTTTATCTGTACTAATAAAATTACAATGACGGCTATTCTTAGCCGCATAAACCTCCTTAACTCCCAACCGAACAGAAAATACCACCCTTCCCCGCACATGTCAACATGGTTCTCTGACAGACCCCATCCACCAGAGTCTTTGGAGGGCAAGGATGTCAGTAAACCCTTGACTCCACAACTGCAAGCTGTATCATTTGAGAGAAGTAGCTGAGAGCTTCGAGGACGCGAAAGAGGTGGGGTTCCGATGAACAGAGTCACGCAAGTTATCCTGACGGGTCTGGTCCTTCCGTTTGGCCTCTGCATGCTGCCGGCAAACGGGCACAGGGCTTGCGCGTCCGGCTCAGGGCGTATTGCAGATGTGGTTCTGATCTCCGGTGAAGTGTTATTGACGCAGGCGTATAATCCGCACGATCGCAAGCTCATTGAGACGACGGTTCTATTGCCGGTATCGTCGTCCCGTTGGCTCGAATTGGAACTCCGGAAGGGAGAGAACGCAATCATATGGTGCTCAGAAAAGAAGCTGGACAATATTGGCGCTGTTATGCTTCTTGACGAGCGTAACTTTTCCAGATGGAAGTCCGGGCTGGATTACCAGTATGTGCGGAAATATTCTGCTGTGAAAAATATGGTCTTCCTTGTTATGCCCATTACAACTCCTGCCAAATACTTTCTTGTTGTCACTAACGAGGCAGATACATCGTATGCGAAGGTCTCGGTGAAGGGTGATGCTTTCGCCGAGTTTGGGAAGGATACATACCTGGAGATGAGCCCGCCACTGGTTGCGAGGTTTCTGGTTCGGCCTTCGGCCACTCGTGAGGATATCACAAGTTTTATTCGCAGATCACATTGGTGTCTTGGGGCTTTCAGGTGCAAAACAGCAGACCCAATTGATATGGAGATCATCGACGGTAGTGGCAGGGTAGTAAAGGCCTTCCGTGGACTCAAACGAGGTATCTTCAAGTTCCGAGCTAAAGGCGGAGAATATCAATTCAGGCTGACAAACAAATCTGAGTCCAGGGCTTTTGTGGGATTAGTGGTTCTCGGCTGGAAAGAGGAGGTCAGCAAGGAAGACTTGGAGGAGTTAGAGGAATTCTTTGAGTTGGAACCATAGCACCTCTCCATTCCCATTTTCCCGCATTTTCGAACTTTCGAAAATTGGAAAGTAACCCTGGCAAGCTAGACGCTCAGAAGCCCGTGCCCGCCCCAATGCAGATTTCTTCTTGATAAATCGTGGTAAATGGCTAGAATACTGGGTGGGAGGCAAAGGATCAGTATGTTTTTCCCGGTTATTCTGGTTTGTGCTTCGATTATCGTCCCTGTAGGACCTGCTCGTCAAGGTCCGATTGGTCCAGTCCCTTTCTCAGTAAATGAGGTGGTGGCGCAGGTCTCCCGCCGGACTGAACATACGGGCCTCGGGAGTTCCATTCTCGGACCCTGGGAGTATCCCACCTCCGCCTTGCTTCAAGAGTTCATGATTGACACTTCAATAACGTATGGCGTAGCCGGTAGCTGGCAAGGCGTTGCTTCTATTGCTTCTGATGGGACCAATTACCTCGTTGTGTGGCAAGATGCTCGGAACGGTGTTTTCTCTGACGTATTCGGTACCAGAGTAAGCAAGTCCGGAACCGTGATCGATTCTTCAAGCATAGCCATCTGTACAGTAGATCGTTCCCAGGGGTGGCCTTCAGTTGCTTTTGACGGCACCAACTATCTTGTCGTATGGCATGATTGGCGGATTGGGGTCCGATATGATCTCTACGCTACTAGAGTGGACACGTCTGGAGCAGTTCTCGATTCTTCAGGGATCCCAATATCCGCAGCCAGTGGTTGGCAGCATACTCCTTCCGTTGCTTTCGGCGGCGCCAACTATTTAGTGGTTTGGAAAGACTCGCGAGGAGGCGACGGTTTTGACATCTACTGCGCCAGGGTAGATACTTCTGTCGTG
Source organism: candidate division TA06 bacterium (assembly GCA_004376575.1). Lineage (NCBI taxonomy): Bacteria > candidate division TA06 bacterium. Next base: position 15,509 of record SOJN01000092.1, read on the forward strand.
GTACTTGATTCCTCGGGTGTCCCCATCTGCACAGCTGTCGATGATCAGACGGATCCGTCAGTTGCCTTCGATGGGACAAACTTTCTAGTAGTCTGGGACGACCGACGCGATGGCATTGATTACGAAATCTTCGGGGCCAGAATAGATACATCTGGCGCTGTTCTTGACTCTTCTGCGATACTGATTTGCGCTGCCTTCGACGATCAGTGGAATCCTTCAGTTGCGTTTGATGGGACGAACTACCTTGTGATTTGGCAAGACGGTCGAAGTGGCGTGGACCCCGATATTTGGGGCGCCAGAGTCGATACTTCCGGGGCAGTGCTTGATTTCATGACTATTTCCGCCGCACCCTATGGACAAGGTCGTCCTTCTTTAGCGTTTGACGGGGAAAATTACCTCGCGGTGTGGCAGGATTATCGTAGCGGAACCGATTACGAGATCTATGGTGCTCGGATAGACACCTCTGGTGCGGTGCTTGATTCTTCAGGCATATGCATTCGCAGCGGTGCTTTCATGCCAGCACTTCCTTGTGTCACGCTTGGCGACTCCACCTACATGGTGGTTTGGAACGAGTGGGGCGATGGCACAGACGACGACATCTATGGTGCTCGGCTTGCCAGGTCAGGAGCAGTGCTGGATTCGACAGGCGTAGCAATCTCCACTGGCGCCAATTGGCAAGACTCTCCTTCTCTAGCCTTTGGCGGGGCTCAGTACTTTGTTGCTTGGGAAGACAATCGCCGTGACACTCTTGATATTTACGGTGCCAGGATAAGCGAAACCGGGATAGTACTTGATCCTTCAGGTATAGCCATCTGTAGTACTTCCGGCCAGCAAGCCTCTCCATCCTCCGGTTCCGATGGGTCCGAGTACATTGTGGTATGGGAGGACCGCCGCAGTGGCGTCAGCCGGGACATCTATGGTGCGAGGGTCAGCGCATCAGGGGCAGTACTCGACCCCTCCGGCATACCCATCTCCACGGCCCCCGGTAACCAGGCGTCTCCCTGTGTCGCCTATGGTGGCTCCAACTACTTGGCGATCTGGGAGGACTTAAGGGGGGGCCCTATTCAGCAGATCTATGGCACAAGAATAACGCCGTCAGGGGTAGTCCTCGACACTTCGGGCATACCACTCTGGACGATACCACTTCCGCAAGAAACGCCCAACGCTGTCTTTGGCAGCGGTGGCTACCTTGTGGTCTGGGCGCTATCTCACAGCGGTGATGACAGTGATATCTACGGCACTAGAGTCGATACGGCCGGGAGGATTTTGGACTCTTCATACATAGCGATCTCGATTGCTATGGACCGGCAGGAAGCTCCTAGTGCGGCGTCTGGTGCTGGTAAATATCTTGTCGTTTGGAAAGATTACCGGAGCGGCTTTTCTTGTGACATCTACGGCGCAAGAGTGAGCGAGTCCGGGATAGTACTTGATCCCTCGGGAATACCAATTGCTACTGGCATATACCTGGATGAGTCGCCATCCGTGGCTTTTGACGGCATAGACTATGTGGTTGTCTGGGAAGATCAACGTAATGGTTCGCGTGATGTCTACGGTGCAAGGGTCGATACGTCTGGCGTGACACTGGACCCCTCAGGTGTTGAGCTAATAAACGCGCTCTGGCCCAGAACCAAGCCGGTGATCGCTAGTGGCTCAGGCAACCAATTACTTCTTGCCTGCGAGGGTTTCGCGCCAAAACCATACAACAGTCAGAGAATATTTGGTGCGTTCTATACTGGTGTCGCAATTGAAGAAGAGAGCGGAGAGTCGAAAGTGGTAACTGCAGGACTGCTCCAGAACCGGCCAAACCCCTTCGATACTAGAACGACAATTCAGTATCAGATTTCTGTGGTGGGCCTTGTCTCTCTCAAAGTCTATGATTCTTCGGGGCGGTTAGTGAGTGTTCTGGCAGATGGGCAGAAGCCTGCTGGCTCATACACCGCTACCTGGGACGGAAAAGATACGTCCAGGCTGCAGGTATCATCCGGGATCTACTTCTATCGCCTTGAGGCCGGAGGTTTCGCCAGCGTCAACAAAATGATATTCCTCCGATAATGGGTTAGCCCGAACCTTGAGTAGTGCGATTCCGAAAGTGGGAGGTTATCATTGCAGGGAACTTTTGGTCGGCCGAATCAAACCAGAAGATATAAGGTCCGGCCCCGGAGCCACCTGCATAGGCTGGGCAGATAGCTGTCGGGTTTGAGCATAACAAGATGGGAAATCTGGGAACACAAGCTGAAAACTTCGTCGCGGCGATGGCAGCAAGACACTTCTTCGCTGATTTCGTGCACGTACGACCGAGTTTGTATCGTCGCCGACGGCAACGTGAGCTTTGCGACGTCTTAGTTGAATTAGACGGACAAGCTATTGTGGTTCAGCTCAAGGTACAGGAAGATGCCGGTACCCGTACCGATAGCCAGCAGGCCCGTTGGTGTCTGAAGAGAATGAAGCAACTCGGTCGCCAAGCGAGTGGGGCGGTCCGCTGCCTTCGTTCTTTTGCGGTGAGGACAGAGAATCCCATACGGGGTGAGGTTGTCTTCAAACCTGGCTCGCTGACCCCAGTTCACGCCCTTGTATTGCTGGACTACAGTAGGAACGCCCTCGCCATCCCAGATGGATATCCTCGAAGAACCAAACAGATGATTCCAATTCACTATCTGACCGTCAACGATTTGTTGAGTGTCTCAAACTACTTGGGCAGTACTCCCGATCTGCTTGACTACCTCAATCAGCGTGCCCGCTTACCTGCATGGGCGACTCCTGAGCTTGCCAGTGAATTTGATGTTTTGGCTTATTACCTTGGACACAAGCGTGAGATCTCTCCTACTCTCAGCAGGTCGGACTTCAAGGGGCAATGGGCTCTCTTGACGGGTCCCCACCGTGACAAGTTGATCCGTCGCCAGAAGGAAGATAAGTACGCACTCATCGTGGACAGGGCCATACAGGAGGCGCACAACGAGGATACCCAAATGGAGCAACATATCCCAGCCGAACTACTTGAGGATTCCAGACTGGCGCATGGAAGTGAGTCTTATGTTGCCATAGCGAGGCAGCTCAATAAGCTTCTTCGTGTTGAACGTAGAGAGATTGGCAAAGAATGGCTAATGAAAGCCCTTCTGGCGAGGAAAACTGGAGAAAGCCACTATTTTGGCATGATTGGAGACCAGGGAAGGTGTGCATACGTTTTTCTCGCCGCTTCGGGCACGCGAGAAGAGCGAATCAAGAACCTCTGGAACAAGCTGGGTGCAGCGATGGTCACTTTTTCACTTGACCAAGGGGTAGGTGTCTCAACGTGTGAATTCTCAGCGACTGAGCTTTGCTTCGAGTTCTTGCGCCTCACGGGTGTCGACACCAATGATCCTGTGTTGCGCGAAGCTTCCCAAGGTACTTTTGGGCCTTTGCAGTACAGTCGAGTAGGTGAGTTTCCTGACGACAGCCAGTTAACAGGCTTGCCAACCGACAAAGACGTCCAGGACGCTCTTGCAGAATTCGAGGCAGAGGTGAAAGCATATGAGATACAAGCCAAATACATCGCCGAGAGAGAAACCAAGGTTGTCCATATTAACGAGCCGCTACAACGTCGGTGTGCCGAGATTGACAACGTAGACGCTCAGAAAAGAGTCCTTTTCTACACGCTTGCTGCAGCTCATAATGCTGGCTACAAGGACTGTCCGGTATGTATTCTTTCACAGCAGGACGTTTGATTACTGGGGATTTGCCAATCGAGCCCTAGAAAGCGTCGTTCCTTCCCCCCGTTAGCCGTCCCGCTTTGGCCCGTGCGACCTTAGATGCTTCTGTAACTCTCCAGTAAGTCTCAGGCTCAACAGCCCCACTGCCTCCTGAAGGTGTTGCTGTGAGAGATGGGAGTACCGCATCGTCATTTTGATTGTTTTGTGCTCATGAATTGGCCGACTGTGGGGAGACAGCCTTCAGCTATGACAGGATGTGAGGCAAGTATGCGATGGAAATCGGAGGAGGTCTAAGGACGTAACACCGGGCACCCATTGAAGTGTATCAGAATTCCAGTGTGCCGGCTTCCTTCCATTTGCTCCACTCAAGAGTCTGTTTGTCCCTTTTCCTTCTCCATATTTTTGTTCTCAAGGCGAGATAGTTGAGCGTCTTTTTTGAGAGTGCTTCAGTAAGGTTCATAACTGTCTTCCCGGGCGGTGGGTTTACCAGCTCACGCTCAAGATACTGTTCGTACTGCTTGTCACCATCCACAAGCGTGTTGAATGTTCTGCAGACCTTCGTGGTCGTCCTGTATTTCCAGAACATCCTCCCGATGACAATAGAACCTGGGCTGTCCTCAAATATAAGGTATCTCGATTTCCACACCGTTTTCTTGGATATCTTTCCAACTAGATATGCCAAATCACAAAAATCATCAAAATTAGCTTCTTCAGCTGTACACCATATGTCATATAGTGCTGGTTGACCTTCGGAGCTAATTCTTGTGAACTGAACATCAAAAATCTTTCCCCGGAAGAGTCGCATCTTAGTCTCGACCGAACTAGCTGCATATCTAAGCTCATTCAAGTCGCCGGCTCCGGAAGCTATCGCTGCGCCGATTAGGCAAATACTGAGTAGGATTCCGGAACATTTCATATCTAACCTCCGGGTTTTTGGCCATCTTGACCGCAAGATAGGAGGGCGTTACAATCGGTAGACCTTCAGAACCTCGTCACCATAGTGGTTAATGACTTTGACGGCAATCTTGCCCGTTTTGGGCGGATCGAAAGGCCGGCTCTTGGTCGAGTAGAGTGCGCTCCAGGCCGCTTCATCAATCTCTGCCCTGAGAGCGCGCTTCAACTTGTCGTAAGGCTCTTCCGCCCCGGCGAAGTATGCATGGCGGACAAAAAAGCTCTCCTCGTTGTAGTCTGTGTCAATGAACCAGCAGGCGATGTCGTCTGTGGAATGGCTGCGAATCTGTCCGGTGGTCGGGTCATAAACGTCCACGCCTTTGATCTCCACGACCAGTCTTCCGCCCTTTTGTCTTTTCACTTTAAGGTCCGGTTCGCCGAAGACCATGAAGAGGTTTCCCGCGCCCGTCTTCTTCAACAGTTCATCGCCCATTGCTAAGTCCGGGTTCATCTTGGCCAGGAGGATGATTAACTTACCGTATTGCGCTTTCCGCTCTGCAACGATTCCTTTGGAAGGTTTTGCTGACTGTGGGCTGAACTCCTTCGCTGCTTCCCAAGCATGGGGGTCGAAAGCGAAGCCGCAGACGACCAAGAGGTCGAAGCCCACACCCTTGACCGCCTCTTTGGCTGCCTCTTTGACCAACTCAGGGCCCACGGTTCCGTGCTCCGGACCAATACACACGGCCACACGCTTCGAGTTACCGTTCTCGGTGTATTCCCCATCGGCATGCAGCCACCGTCCAGCATAGGGTTCGAGACGATCGAACTTCAGGCGCTGGTTCCTGACCATGTTCTGCACACCGACCGTCTTCAGGTTTTCGAGAATCATGGTCGTGAAGTCGTGGTGATCGCGTGCCTCGCGCTCCGTGACGGTTCCATCGAGGTCATCGTCGGCGCTCAGAAACCTATGCGGGGAAAGGCTCTCTACCGTGAACGGACCGGTCACCCGAATCCGCTTGGGGGCCTGGAAAGGCTGATCATAGAGAAGTTCTGTATCCGCACGCTTCGCAATAGAGTCGTCAGTCTCCTTTTGCCTTTCTTTCCGCATACCCCACCACTGACCAAGCAGGTTTCCGGCCTCATCCGACCAGGCCTCGTCTGCCTCATGAGGAATTTCCCATTCCTCCCAAGACTTCTTCAGCGCCCTATTGAGCTTCGCCCGAACCGACTCCATTTTCTCTTGCCACTTGGCATGAATGACGTCAATCTCCTCGTTGTTGGCAATTGATTTGAGCATGATGTGCGGGACCCGCCTATAGACAAACCCCTTGCGCACATCTTTATCGGTCCGGGGCGAAGTGGCCGGCGGAACCTGGCCCGTAATCTCTGCCTGTTTTGACAACCCCTCGAGAGAATCAGCCAGCAGGTAGTAAGGGAACTTCGCCGCCATCAACCGCGTCCGCGCGAGCGCTAGTGCCACGCGGGACGTATCAATGGTAATCCACCGCCTGCCCCACTGCTCTGCCACATAAGCCGTCGTCCCACTCCCGCAGGTCGGGTCGACTACCAAATCACCCGGGTCAGTGGTCATAAGAACGCAGCGAGTGATCACCTTGAGTGCTGTTTGGACTACGTAGATTTTTTCCTGCGCGAAACCCGCAATTGCAGTGTCGATCCACAGATTCGTCAGCGGCAGCAGCGAGAAATCATTCTGATACCTGACATAGTTGAGGCTATTGCCCGAAACCATCAAGCGGCATGCTCTACCCAAGTTGGACATACCGCTCGGGTTTGTTTTCCAAAAATTCTTTGTCGGCCGGAAGACCCTTCCTTCAAACTGAGTTGGAAACCTCGACGCTTTTCCTCCGCTTTGAGAGGTCATGTTCTGAAGGGAAAAAAGTTTCCACCCCTTCGGGACTTGGTGCTTTTTCACCTCGTCCGCAGTGAGTCTTCTCCTCTGTTTCCCGTCTGACGATTCAATCCAAATGTAGCTTGCCATCCGTTCGCCACCGAGCTCCTTCTTAATGTAAAGCTGCCGGTATTTCAACTGCTCTAACGTGTGTGCATACCACAACACTGTATCGCTAATTGAATCGATGTGTTTCGCGCTCTTCGCAGTCGTTTTGATGAATTGGACTTGTCCAACGAAATTCTCACCTCCAAACACTTCATCCATCACACACCTCACCAAATGCAGATTCTCATCCCCAATCTGCACAAACACGCTCCCGCTGTCATTCAACAGTTCCCTCGCCAGCACCAGCCGATCACGCAAATAAGCAAGATAAGAGTGAATGCCTAACTTCCAGGTGTCCCGAAACGCCCGAATCTGCTCTGGTTGCCGGGTCGCATCCTCTACCTTCCCGTCCTTAACATTCCGCTTCCGCGTGGACACCTGCCAGTTCGACCCGAACTTAATCCCATACGGTGGGTCAATGTAGATCATCTGGACCTTTCCCTTCAGCCCTTCTTTCTCGGCCAAGGAGGTCATCACCAAAAGAGAATCCCCGAGTATCATCCGGTTGGACCAGTTCTGCTCATGCAGATAGAACTCAATTAACTCCTCAAACTGTACCCCGTTGAAATCCGCATAGAGGTCAATTTGACGCGGCTTTCCTTCTTGCGCCTCGCGCCGCAAGTCCTCAATCAGAGCTTGGGGATGAATCTTCTCCTGAATGTACACCGGCACGGCAGGAACCTTCAAGTCCTCACGGTCCTGCTCGTCCTTGCCCTTCCAGACCAACTGCGGGTCCAAGGACGGGTCCCTGGGATAGAGGAGCGTTTTGGGCTTGGTCTCGTCTTCCTTGACGAAGTCTTCCAATTCTCGGGTCGGAATATTCACCCGCTTGTTCTTGTGCTTGACGCTCTCGAAAGATGCTCTCTTACCTGCTTTTGTGGCTTTCTTCCGTGCCATGGTCGCCCCCTCCACCATAAAAGTGCTGAAATCCTGCAAACAGCCCTTGACATATTATTATTATAATTATATTATTAGGTTGACTCATCTGCCATGTGTAGAAGGAGATCTTTCGCCGTCCTACAGGGCGGCGATTGCACTTCAGTTCATCTTCTTCGCGTACTTGCCCCTTAGGCTTTTTCTTCGCGATTCTCCATCTACGTAGAAAGCGGTCACCAAGAAGGCGACTTCGCCAAGCCGCTCCTGTTTCTTCTCAAGGACGATGGCATAGTCCCAGTCTTCAAGCCAGAGATAGGTTCGCAGACGACCAGACGCTTCTTTGAAATCCCACACTTTCACTGCCACATCGCTGGAGTTACTAATCGTTGGACCACACCACGGGAGACGCTCCGCACGTCTTGGGTCGAAAAGCCTCTCGGTCGTTTTGGACCCGATTCGCGTGATAAGGTGCCAGAAGCCCTCTTCATAGACACCGCCTGGTACTATTCTAATGTCCCACCATACAGGGCGATTCTCAAACATCCGTCTGGTCTGCTTGAAATCCTTCACAAAGACGCTGTAGAGCAACGGCAGGACATTGTTTCTCCAATCACCATCGACAGAAATCGTGACAGGTAGCCACCCGGGACATGCTTTGGTCATTCCTGTTTCTCCGAGGCCTGCCACCTAAATAGATTGACTTTGTCTTCTCGAAGCAGGGTCGTATGGGTTAGCTTATAATGTGACCGACTTCTCATGCGCTCCACCAAAGCCTGTTTTCCTGCGTTCCCAGAAAGACCCCTGTTTGCGTAGGAAACTGCACCGAGTAGCATATCCGTTAGTTGCATAATCTCGACCTCGTGTGATCTGACTATCTGAACGCTCTCAATAATTTCCCACGAAACATCATAGAGGCTGTTTCGGAGTACCTCGTGTAATTTCGCAATCTTCGCTGCTCCCCTCGTATCTTTGATGTCTAAGTAGATTCGATAGTGAGCCCTGGGATTCAATATGACCTTTAGCATATCGAAATACATCTTGTAATACCATTCATCGTGTGTCTGCCCAAAGGTTTCGTGCCGGAGCCTGGACTTATCCGGGACAATCAAAGCACGGAAGTGCAGGTCGTCATCGTCAAAGAAGTAATTCAGCAAATCCAGATAGAACTGTTTCTTCGCGGGAGAGATCTTTGTCCATTTGATTTCTAAGTCAGGTTTCAGTCCGTGAAGAATCTTGATCTCTCGTATGCGGACCGAAGTCTCACGAACCTTCTCTATGGGACA
>SOJN01000093.1 GCA_004376575.1 candidate division TA06 bacterium
GACAAGGTGCCTTTTAATGGGTGCTTCGACTCGCTCCGCGAGTCTCGCAATGACATTTCTCTTTCTGTGTTGCGATATTTCGAAATTGCGAGATTCCCCACCTGTTCCTCCCCACACCTTCGAAATTCGAAAATCGAACCGAGAACACGTCATTTGGGGACGGTGCCCTCCGAATACTCGAAGGATTTTCAACTTGACATTTGACATTTCGTCCATTTTCCTGATTCTCTAGGTCTTGTGACTCCTTGTTATCCAAGGACTTACGCCGTCGCATTGGGGACGGTGCCCTCCGAATACTCGAAGGATTTTCAACTTGACATTTGACAAAATGCCTAGGCCCATCGATACTCTTCTCCCCTTGGATGTGTTTGGTTTCCAGCAGATTCGGAGTTGATCCTGCTTGTTCTGAGCGATAGTGGAAGGGAGCCGAAGGCGAAGGGAGCCACCGGCGAAGGATCTGCTTGTGCCAGATTGCTTCGACTCGCTCCGCGAGTCTCGCAATGACATTTCTCTTTCTGTGTTGCGATATTTCGAAATTCGAAAATTCCGGGCCACCCCCTGGGGTGCGGGGATTTAAGAACTTTGTAGGGGCGCGGTCTCCGCGCCCATCTTGGTTCTGGGTGAAACAAATAGGATTTATCCTTTGTACTTTGCCCTCTGTACTTTGTATCTCCCGCGCGGGAAGGGTTTTCGTTCTTGGTTCTTCCTCTCGCGGTGTGTGGTGTGGCAATTTCGCAGTTTCGCAATTTCGATAGTGGGGATGAGGGCAAAGGTAGTGTTTGGGGCGAAGAGTTCTTAGTATTGGGCAAACACAAGGGAGCCGGTTTTCACGCCGAGTTCGCGGGCCACAATGTCGCACTTCGCTTTCAGCAGGAAAAAAACGCCTTTCTTCAGTTCATTTAGGGTTTCGAAGTTGGCATGTCCCTTGGCCAGAACAAGATCGGCTTTGTCCAGTTCAGAAAGAAACTCGGGTGAGCACCTATCCTGATTAACACCCAGATCATCACTGCCCGTAGTTATGATCCGGGCAACTCTGTCAAGACCAACCTTTAGCGCATCCTCAACTGTCGCGTCGTTTATGATTGGGCCCGACTTAACCGCTATAGTCTTACGCACAGTTGAGGGGAGCTCCTCGAGCAGGGCCTTGTCAAACACAATCTCTCCAGAGTTGTCGGCGACGAGGAGTATGCTCCTGGCAGTTCCAAGCCTGTCCTTGAATTGAGCAAGATCGCTTCTTGCAAACCCTCTTTCAAACAGAGTGGTCAGTTCCTTCTCCAGATCGAAAGAGTCCTGAGCACCGAGGTCGATTACATTCCCGAAGCAGGAGACAAGCAAAGCAGTCTCTATCCTGTCTGCAGAATCTTCCACTACCTTCTTCGTAGACTGGTACAGTTTAAGGGCAAGCCTGTTCTGCTCTCTTTTGGCCTCTCTGTAAGGGTCCGGATTCTGAATCGCCTCACAGACGGCCTTTACCGCACAGGTGGCGTTTGCAGCTGGACTGTCCTCCAGGTCGAATTGTGCAGCTGCATCAAGAACTGCCGAGACAGCGTTGGGGAGAAGGAGAGGGTCGCTTGTGGCAGCCCGTGCCGCCCTCAGCCCCTGCGCAATGGCGCAAGGGAGGCAGGCCGGATCTGACTTCAAGTCTTTTGCTCCTTTTTCTTGGCGGCTGGAAAGAGGATGTTGTTGAGGATCAGCCTGTATCCTGGCGAATTCTTGTGGAGTTCAAGCCTGGTTGGAGGGTCGCCAACCATATGCTGGTAATCTTCCGGGTCATGTCCTCCCAGGAAAGTGAACGTCCCCATGCCGAAGTTGCCGTGCACGTACTTGATCTCTTCTGTGCCCAAGACCTCTGCCATAACAACCACCGACTTCTTTATCGTTTTCCTGTTGAACCCACTGTTCTGTCCGAGAAACTCCTTGACGAGCGAGACATGATCCTGGGTGAGCATGGTTGGAACCGGATCGTATTTTGCACTGAATTCAAACAGGCTGAAGTAGGTGTCCGGGCCCCTGATTGAAGCGGTTGATGTAACATCTATGTCAGAGTGCTCGTACTTGAGAGGGTCCAGGACAAGTTTGAAATCAGTGAAGACGAATGTCTTGCTATAGTCTAGCTTCTTTTCACAATCCGGGTCCGGTGGGTCGCCGTCATACACAGAGGCGACGATGTCAACGTTACCCGCAGCGAGGGCGATGTCGTAGGTGTCCGTGGCAGAACACATGGAGAACAGGAATCCACCGTTTCCGACGTACCGTTTTATGGTCTGAGCAACCGCGTGCTTGAGCTGCGACACCTTCTTGAAACCGAATCTCCGGGCCGTCTTGGTATTCATTGCAACATCCTTCTTGTACCAATCTGTATTTCTGAAACTCGCATAGAACTTTCCGAACTGTCCTGTGAAATCTTCGTGGTGAAGGTGAAGCCAGTCATAGTTGGTCAATCTCCCCTTGAGAACCTCAGCATCCCAGACCTTCTCGTAGGGTATTTTCGCATACTCCAGGGCCAGGGTAACCGCATCGTCCCAGGGCTCCTTGTTATCCGGTATGTAGACCGCAACGCGCGGAGCCTTCTCCAGCAGTATATTATCCATATTAGAGTTTTGAATCTGGTCGTATATCCTGGCTACTTCAACACCGCCAATAACTGTGTAGGTCACGCCATCGATTCTGCATCGCTTCTCAATCTCTGGGTGTTGATCCATAAGAAAGGATCCGCCTCTGTAGTTCAGAAGCCATTCTACAGGCCATTCTTGTTCGAGGGCCCAATAGGCAACCCCATATGACCTTAGATGATCCATCTGAGCCAGGTCCATATAGATGAGTATTTTTTCAGCTGAAGAAGTGGAACAACACAAGTGCGCAGTTGCGATCAGTGAGAGACAAAAGATGAGCGTGCGCAACAGGGGCCTCCAGTTGAGGAAACTAAGGGTGATCCTCCGCTTTCAGTTCCTCAATCCTGTTCCTGACCGTGCTGGCCAGAACATAGTCGGGGAACTTGAGCAGTACTTCCTCCAATTCCTCTATTGCTGCCTTCTTGTTGTTGAGCCTCTCAGCAAAGAGTTCGGCAATCCTTGTCTTCGCCTCTGGCCTTAGTCTGCTCTCAGGGCACAGGTTCAAAAGATCCTTGTAGGCTGCGATGGCCTCGTTGTAGCTTTCCTTCCCTTCCAGCGCTTCTCCCACAAGAAGTATGCAGTCGTCGGCAAGTGATGAGCCGGGCGCATCTCTCAACAAAGCCTTCAGGTCTTTGATAGCAGAATCATAGTCTCTCGAATACAACAGCCTCTGGGCACCCGCTATTCTATGGAGATGCTTTCTATTGTCTGAGTTATCACTGATGAAAACATGTCGCCACAGGGCATCATTCACGTAATCGCTCTCTGGAAACCGATTGGCAACCTTGTCATATATTGCTAGAGCGCTGTCAAAGTCACCCTGAAAGTATGTTATCTCACCAAGGAGAAAGAAGACGCGGCTGGAGGGGGCAACCTCCATCACACTTTCAAGCTCAGTTGCGGCTGCCCTCAAATTCCCGAGCCTGAGGTTGCAGTCCGCGATCATGAATTTCGAATCGAGTCCAACCCCCTCTCGGGCTCTGGAATCTGCTAGAGACTGGAAATAGGGGAGAGCTCCTTGGGGGTCGGACAGACCATTCACACGGACAAGTCCTATTCTGTATTTTGTCTGGCTGACGCGAGGATCTCTCGGGAAATCATGTATGAACCTCTTGTAGGCATTGATGGCCTCTTCATACTTCTTGCTGGCCTCAAGCACTGTACCTATTCTGAACGACGCCATTGTTGAGTATTTGCTTTTGCCCTCCGCAAGACTCTCATAGGAGTGGAGTGCAGTATCGTAAAGACCTTCCCGCTCTGCCCTTTCCGCAAGCTCCCAGAGAGGCTCTTCTGCACCCGTCATTCCGTACTCCTTCAGAGCCTGGTCATACTCTCCCTCGAGCAAGTAGAGGTCGCCGAGAATTCTGTGAATCACAGGCCATTTGGATTTCTTTTCTGCCCTTGATTTCACAATGTCAAGGACTGTGGATCGATTGGAGCGTGACATCAGCCTCTTCAATTCTCTCTCCACCCGGAATGCATCCTTTGGCTTTATCAGAAGTACATTCAAGAGCTCCTCGGTCGCCTTCTTGTAGTCGCCGATTCTCTCGTATGTCCTGGAAAGCTCTCTTGCAAAAGTATGGGGTTGCCCCAGAGTCTTCTCTCCTCTCAGGTATAAATCTATGGCGTCCTCATCCATGTGGTTCCTGGTCAGCTCATAGGCAACAAGGGAGTAGTAGCTGCGGTTGGAAGGGTGAGTGTGTATGACATTCTCCCAGATTTCTTTTGCTCGTGCTTTGTCTCCCTTGGATGCCCAAGCCTGTCCCAGAGCCAGGCGTACGGATACATCTTTTGGCCTTATCTTCAGAACAATTGTGCAGGCTTCGATAAGCTTGTCGTACATCCTGGCCTTCATGTATGCATTCCTCAAATAGGGGAATACGGCTTGATATTCAGGATGCTCATAAAAGGCCTTCTCATATAGCGCCAGGGCTTCGGATTCTTTGCCCGATCTTGCCAGATTCCTCGCTGCGTTTAAATCCCTCTGTATCTGTGGATCCACTGCCACGGATTCGAGGGCAACAAACAGTACGGCGATAAGGAGTAGTAGCTTTTTCATTTTGCAAGGGATTTGAAGTAGGCTCTGATTAGTTTCTCGTATTCCTTGGGGTAGGCCTCTTTGAGTGCCTTCAACAAGTCCTTCTGAGCCATCTTTTCTTTTCCGCCCAGATCTGGGGGTAAGGCACCAGGCCCTTTCACCCAGGGTATGTCCTGACCAACCTCGGCCTTTCTCTTTGGAGAATAGTCTCTCTTGCGCAGAGATCTCTGAGCATCCAGGAGTCTGGAAAGAATTCTCTCCTGTCTTTCGACAAGTTTTCGTGATACATCAGTGCGCTCAAGAGACTTTGCGGCCTGCTCAGTCTCCCGCGTGAGAGCACCCAGATCACCCAGAAGCTGTTCCGCTTCTCCTAAACCTTTGGCTATCTCAGAGAGTTGTTCAGAAATCATTCTTTGCTCGGCGGCGAGCCGGGCAATCTGAGCTCTGGCCTGCAGGCTCAGTTTTCCACCTTCTTGAGTCAGCGCGAACAATGATTGGACTCCCTTGTTTATCCCCATCTGCTGAGAGCACATGCCAGAAAGCTTCTCGAGTGCCTGAGAAAGACCACCGGCCGACGAACACGAGCCGAGCGACTTCCTTGACTTCATCAGTTCTTTTACCGCGTTATTCACAGCAGTGACAGCACTGCTGCCTGCGTTTTTCGCAGTTCTCATGTCACCCGACTCAAGCGCTTGCTCAGACCCTTCCATGTTTCGGATCGCAGCACCGAGCTGTCTGCCTAAGGCACCCGTCAGGAAGAAGGACTTCTTGGCTGCCTCGGACAGTTTTTCTGCCACCTTCTTAACCCCTTCCTTGAGTGCCTGCTGAGAACGCGCGGTCACTGCAGGGCTGGACTGAGTTGAACTCTCCAGAGTGGCAACCATTTCGTTCAACTCCTCCTGTGCATCTGACAGGTTCAGGAGATCACTCTGTGCTGCTTTCATCGCCTCATCAATCTCTTCTGCCCTGGAGGCCATCATCTGCGATTGGGCACTTTTTAAGCCCTGAGAGAGCGAGGAGAGATGTTTCTGAATCTTCTTCTGCTTGGCAGCGGCAGACTTTCTTTCCCCACCGGAAAGCATCTGGCTTGCTTGCTGCATCTGGCCGGGCACGTCCTGAGCCTCGAGGTTCTGGGATAGTTCCTGCAGAGCCTCTGAAACCTCTGTGTCAGATTGCTTCAGCTCCTCTGCAAGGCGTTCCATGTCTTTTTTGAGCTCTTCAAGCTCCTTGCGCAGCTCCTCCTCCTCCTTGGCCAGTTTCTCTGTATCGCCGCCTTTTTCGGTCTCCTCACTCAGGGCCTTGTGCTGCTTCTCTATCTCGCTGGCCTTCTCAGCAAGTCTTTTCATCTCCTGTTCCTGCTTGAGCCTTTCCAGTATCTTCAGAGTTCTCTCCAGCCTTCTATTCAGTTCCTCTTGATTCATCAAAAGCTCACTCATCGCCTTCTTTATGTCTTCAGGATTCAGTTCCTTCATTGCCTCTCTCAGGTTCTCCATAGCTTTGCGCATCTCTTCAGTTTGGACTTCAGACAGCAATTCACTTATCCTTTGCATTTTGGTGAAGATTTCCTGGTCTATGACAAAACTACTTTCCATTCTTTCAAGAACATCATCCAATGCCCTGGCGACCTCTTCCACCTTTTCTGCGAGTTTCTTTTGCCGTTCCATCACCTCTTCGACAGACTGCTTCTCCTCCCAACTCAGACTCTTCTGTTCAGCAAGTTCCTTTCTCAATTCCTCAAGTTTTTCCCTCAGCCGCCTCTGTTCAGGCAAGATGCCTTCAATCTCTCTAGCTGCAAGATCCTGCTCCTGTGACACTTCCGTGTAGATCTCTTCAAGAGTTGGGAACCTGACTCTGAAGGTTTCACTTGATGACTTCTTTGGGCCTGAGTAGGTATCGTTATCGAAAACCTCAACGTGATAGGAGACAACATCTCCAGGAAGCAGGCCCGCATCAGACAAATCCCAATCGAAAGAGACCTCTGCTTCGGACCTTCTTCCTCTCAGGTTGGCGATAGTAACCTTCTTCTTTTCTTCTCCTTTCTTACTCACAAGATAAAATCGGGTGAGGCCAAAATCGTCGGCAGCCGAAATGAGGAGCCTCAAAATCATGTCCCCCGGCAAATTCATATCTCTGCCAGGCTCCACAATGCTTACTGTTGGATACTCGTCGTCAATGGCAGAGATTCTGTAGTGAATTGGATCTTCGTTCTCGTTTCCGTCTGGGTCTTCTATCAGTATGTGGTAGGTGCCATCTCTCTTGATATCACAGGAGATTTGAAAACTGTTTTCTTCTGTCAGAGAACCGAGGACTACTGTTGAATCGTCCATGAACATTGCAGCGTAACTGAGGGGAACATTGCTCCTCCCATTCAGAATTACCTTTGTTCCGACAAGTCCGGAGATGTCGCCAACGCCTTCGTCCAGAACTGTTGGGGGCAGGTGGGTGTAGGCCGGATATATGTATTTCATCTTGAGACCCACGACCGCGGGTCTGTCCAGGACAGAGATGTGGTAGTCAGGGCTTATGACGCCTCTTGCCATAACCCTGTAGCTGAAGCTTTCATTCACCTCGGAGAGCGTGCCGGCGAAATGGCCAGAACCCCTTCGCTCTAGTCTAAGCTTGGTTGGTTCGGTGTCCTTCTTTTCTGTCAAAAGGTGGGCACGCAGCGGCCACCTTCCCCAGATTAGAGCATCAACTTCAAGATCGAATCCTCTCACAAGCCTCATGGAGCCAGGCCTCACAGAGATGTATGAACCATATGAAGAAGAAGGGTGGGTCAATCTTAACTGGGAGTAATAGAAACTGGCTGGAAAGAGAAGAGAATAGATGAGCGCCGCGCTGATGGAGCACGCGAGGATGCGGTATGAGCGAATCAAAAAGGTTCTATTGAGAATGGTATTTAAATCGAGCTGGCCGAGGATCTCGGCTGCATCCTGTCCAGTGGCCTCGATAAGGTCGGTGGAATAGCCCTCCCTCGAGTCCTTCCTTCTGTTCCAGAGCTGGACAGTGCTTATCAATCTGGCTTTGAGCTGGGGAAAATGCGCTTCAACCCTCTCCGCTGCAGCCACAAGATTGGGCCGTTCAAGCAACTTCTTGATGGTGTAGATTCCGAATACGGTGAGAAAACAAGCAGGTGCCAGAAAAGAGGCGATTCTCCTGGTGGCCTGGGATAGCACAAGCGCCTGATCAGCCAGCATGCTGGCAAGTAAGATGATGGGCAACGCAGAGAACGAGAGGAGAAGGCCTCCCCAGGCATCTAGCCTGGCTTGAGAAAAGGCTAACTCCCTGAGCCGCCGGATAATCCTATCGTAGCTATTCTGAAAATCTCCCATCTCGCAGACTTCTCCTACGTGCTTCTAAGACAAATATATCAAGTCACGTGCAAATTGTCAACAAAGGCAAAGACGAGGCTTTACCCCGGGGATTGGGTTAGATTCCTCGCCTCTATATTATACTACAAACTGTCCTTATTCGCCTTCTTTTTCTAGCCCTTTTTCGAAGGCGTTCAGCCTGGCTTCTACCTTTTTCTGGATTTCCCTGTTGATAGTATCTCCTAGCGCACCTCCGACCCATGTGAATTCGTCGTCAGGGATATCAGCCTTCACGTACACAGAATCCATCAGAGTCTCAAACCACTTCTGAAGGGCCTCGGCGTCCGCCTTCACCTCCGGGTGTTTCTTCAGGTACAGGGTAT
Source organism: candidate division TA06 bacterium (assembly GCA_004376575.1). Lineage (NCBI taxonomy): Bacteria > candidate division TA06 bacterium. The sequence continues at coordinate 8,345 of SOJN01000093.1, forward strand.
CCCGTAACTCGTTGTGATCCGGACTGAGCTTGTATTCTTGCTCGAATTCCTTTCTCTTTACCTGGTACTTAATAATGGCGAGTCGAGACAACTTGGCAGCTTCAATGTACCTGTCACACTGGTCAATGTTTATTCTTCTGTCTTCGGGGGGCACAAAACCGGTCCCTCCTGGCTGGCCAGGCTGTTCATCCTGCTGTTGGCATCCAACCACGAGAATGAACATACACATAAAGAATAGAAAAGGGAGTCTTCTCATTCTAGGCTCCTCCGTCGAATTGATTGCAAGCCCTTGGTATTTGGCCTGTGCAGACTATCATCTCTAGACAAAAGTGTCAAGAAGAAATTTAACTCCCTACACTCCACGCACATCCCCTTCCCCCACGGGAAGTAGAAGGTCCCAAGTACAAAGGACGAAGGCCAGAGTATAATGGTTCCACCCTTTCCGCAAGAATAGAGCCCTTGTCTGCTCAACTAATCTCGGGTTCGATTTTCGTGTTTTGTTTTCTCGGGTCATTAGGTTCCGGCTTTCAGTTTCTCTATCATGCGTGTGTGCTTCTCGCAGAACTCGTAAGGACCCCCAATCTGTGCATAGATCAGCTCGACCTGCCAGTGGGCATTGAAAAGCCGACAACCCGGATCATCACAAAAAGCCTGTCTGGTCATTGAGTAGAATACCGCTTGTGCGCAGTAACCCTTCAGTACTTCGATCATTCTCTCATCGCCATAATCTATGAAATGCTCACCCATTTCTTCCTTGAGTGACGCGACATCCACGCCTGCATTCCTCCTCTGGTAGTACTCGGAGGGTTTTGCAGGCGCCTCCACAAGACCAGTTGCGGAAACAAGACAGGGATATCCGAGCATCACTGCTCTGGCATGCCATCTAAGGTCATCTCTGTCCCACGTGCCAAAGAGTTCGCGGGTCAGTATGAGGTGGCACACATTGCTTCTTCTGCCTTCTTTTGGTATCAATCTCCAGTACAAGGACACCAGTCTGGTAGCATCATAGAATATGCCGCCCGATTTGATCGAAGCTCTCTCAAGCCTTCTTTTCTCAAAATCTATCTCAGCCTCCAGAGGATCATCGTTCAGCTCATTCTTGGTGGGATGCAGAACCCTGATGGTTGCAAGTTCAAGTGCCAGGTTCTCTTTTTTGTCCAAATGAGTAGACCAGAATTCGTCCTTCATGTTCACATCTGTACCGAATGTGGCCAGCAGATAGCCTGCCAGCCTCGAGGCATCGATACCCTCGCCCCTTAGGCCATCATACAGCCTGACATTGAAATCCCGTGGCTCAAAAAGAATTGTCTTAACCCCCCTCGAAAACAGCTGTAAGCCGTAAGCTATAAGATAGCTGTCAGCTAATACATGAAACTACGAAATTCCCATCACCCAGTCCCCCCACCTTCGAAATTCCCACCTACCCACCCTGCACCTTCGAAAATGGAAATTGGAGAATCTAAACCCAGAGAACCGCAGAGTGGCAAAGTCCTGTTGGGTTTCAATTTCGCAGCCTCGTGGTTTCAAGTGTTGCGCTTTAAGGCCAAGCTCTTGTAACCACAGATTTCGCAGATTATCACAAGATTATTCTTTTGGTTTGTGTTCAGCCATGAGGATATGGTTTGAATCCGTGTTAATCTCGTGTAATCTCGTGGTTTCAAGTCAGTTTCTCAAGTATGATTTCGGCTGCCCTTCTCCCGGACAAGAGCATACCACCAAAGGTCGGGCCCATTCTCGGGAGGCCAAAGGTCGTTGATGTCGCCATGCCGCAAACCACAAGTCCAGGATGAATCTGGCTTGTATACTCAACCACCATATCTTCAGACCTTTCGACCCACATTGCCCCGAATCCTTTTGTCTTCACCAGCCCTCTTTCCTCAAGCTTCTTTACCACACACGCGTCATGGCCTGTTGCATCGAGCACTATCTTGCTCTCCAGCGCGACAGGGTCAACGCACGTTATCTGCCTGGGGAGCGCCTCAACAGGTGTCCAGTTCACAACGACTCCCGCGACCGCGTTCTTCTCTCTCAGGACAACGTCCTCGAACACAGTCATGTTTGCGAATTTCGCGCCCGCATCGCATGTCGCGGCAATCAATTTGGAGCACGCATGCGGACCGTCTGTGACATAGAGGCCCTTTGTGGCTTCTTCGTAGGGGATGCCTAGCTCATCCAAAACCTCCTGACCAGGATCCCTGACAGTAATCTTATTCATGAGATAGCCGCCTATCCAGAATCCTCCCCCAATGTAGTTGTTTCTTTCAATTATCAGAACCTTCTTTCCCTTGGTGGCAATATCCTTTCCTGCCATCAGGCCTGCGGGACCGCCGCCGACTATTACGCAGTCAGATTCCACGTACTCACTGAACTGTTTTGAGAACCGCTCAACTATCGCTCTTGTGACATCTTTCTCACTTACAGGAGCGAATATCCGCTTTTCTGGCATACTATCCCCCTTTTAGTTTCCAATATATCTTGAGTAAAGACTCTTTGCCAGGCCGATATCAGAAGTGCCTCTGACAATTGCTCTTCCGTCAGGGAAGACAACAAGCTCGTGGCCTTCTTTCTTGAAGTTCAGGAGATAGCCCATATGTGAGACATCTCCCACAGTTTTCAATTTTTTCTCCAGGGCCTTGAGGTCAACTGTTGTTTCGTTGGCCGGGACTATCTGCACGGAATTCCTTCCGCATAGACTGACTGCAGAACTTGTCCTTTCTTTTCCGAGATACTCAAAATGGCCTTTGACGCACGCAGGACAGCTCTCGGATCGTTCAACTGCTATTGCTTCAAATGTGCCGGCTGCGAGATCGACATGTATGAGCCGCCTGGATATGTTTTCGCTCTTGCATATGATCTTCACTGCTTCGGTGGCCTGTATAGCGCCCACAAGCTGTGGCACTGAGGTGAGTATCCCTTCAGTTTCGCACGTTGGAGTCCGTCCAAGCTCCGGGGCAACAGCATACATGCATCTGAAACAGGGCCCACCTGGCAAGATATTGAAGCTCATCCCTGATGAAGAGAGGCACGCCCCGTGTACCCAGGGTATTTTGTGTTTCACACATGTATCGTTTATGAGATACCTCGTTTCCAGATTGTCGGTGCCGTCAACCACCAGATCGCAATCAGCAAGTATCTTATCTATGTTACCTGAATTTACGTCTGTCACTACTCCGTTCACTCTCACCTCTGAGTTCACACTTGACAGCTTCTCTGCCGCTGCTATTGCCTTTGGCTTCATCATTCTGGCGTCATTTTCGTCGAAGAGTATCTGTCTTTCCAGATTTGGAAGCTCAACGAAATCTCTGTCCACAATCTTTAGAGAACCGAAGCCGAACCTGACCAGAAGATTTGAAGAAGCACACCCCAAGGCACCGCATCCTATAATAGTGCAGGACGATTTCTTGATCATCTCGCGGCCAGAATCACCAATCCAGTCAATCAGCCTTATCCCGCTGTATCTATCCTCGGACATAGCAACCCGACATTATACCCCCTGCCCACGCCCTGTCAAGAACCCCTTAACGAAGTACAAAGTACGGAGGACAGAGTACAAAGAACGAAGAAGGAAAACGGTTACCCTTCTCCCCCCGGTGCAGGGGCGCGGTTTCCGCGCCCATTGAATTGCTTGGGCACCACAACCCTATTTCGACGGCGGGGAAGGGGGGAATTTGCTTTTTGCCCTTCGGCTTCCCCAGACTACGCTCTTTGTGGCCTAGTCTGACTTCACTCAGGATAAACTCCGAATCTGCTTTTCCGCCACTCTCCTACCACCCGACAGAAAGAAAAGTGTGATTGCGAGCCACCTAAGGTGGCGAAGCAATCTCTCTCAAGGAGATCCTTCGCTCACGCTAAAGACGAAATATACCTCGGGTCATCTTCAATGGGGTGGCCCTATTTCGTTTTCGATTTTCGTGTTCGCCTCTGGAGACGTAGCCCGTCGCGCAGTCCCACGGAGCTTGGAAGAGCGAAGTGGGGAAGTCAGGAACGACGTAGTCGGGCGATAGTCGAGGGGAGCCGCAGACGAAGAATCTCCTGACCACGCATTTCTCACTTTGGCTTCTGTAGTTTACACCGGGGTTAGCACTCCGTCCCTACAAATAGTATACGGAGGAGATTTCAAAAATGTAAGGTCTGACCCCGGGCCGGGCTGTCTACTCTTTGGTGAGGGGATCTGAGGAGAGGAGTTCGACTGCCTGGCAAAGCATGGCCTGCGTTTGCTCGGTCCTGTCGGGGTGGTCCGACGCGAGGCTTGCCAGCCGGAGGAGAGTGGACGCTTCGAAGAAGACTATCCTTCCCATTTGCATATTGATCGCTGACTCCAGATAGCACTTCAAGAAAATGTCTCTTTCACGGGCGAGAGCCCCTGGATCAGAATGACGCTCGAATGATAGTAGCTTCAAGTGGGCCAGGAAGTTGCCGACGTCAATGGCAGGATCGCCCAACGCAGAATCATCCAGATCCACGAAGGCGGCCCTGTCCCCAAGCGCAATCACCTGTCCGGGGTAGAAGTCGCGATGTATCGGGCGGACCGGTATGTTTGCATCTGGCTCGCTTGCCCAGAGGAGGGTCACAAGTTCCAAGACTGTTGGCATGGCCTTCGGCTTGTTCACAGCCAATATCTGTATCCTTTTGCAGAGAACTGCAATCTCATCCCTCAGAGTCCAGACCTTTGTCATGTTTGCATCGCAGTTATGGAAGTACGCCAGGGCTTCTGCTGCACGCCTGACCCAGGAGTTGAGAGCCGAGCCTTGAAGCTGAGAGAGTGGGGTACCATTAATTCCTTCGATGAGTAGCATCCTGTGCTCGGGGAGGTAGGCGAAAGCCTCAGGAATTAAGAGCGCTTTTGAGCAGGCCTTTCTTAGCTTTCTCATCTTGTTAAGTATGCCTTTTCCCCTCTTATTGTAGTATATCTTCACATATACCTGCCGCCGTCCTTGACTCAAATCATACAATATGGTACAGCGCCGGCCCGGCCTGTGTTTCACAACCCGGGCTGAACTGATTTCCAGATCTCGCATATGGTTCTGAACTCCCGGCATGGTCTCTTTGAAGAGCTGAGTCATGGCCTCCTTGTCTGAGGCAATGCGGAGAGAACTGATGGCCGGGTCATCTATCTTTGGGAAGAGAGAGGCCATGCTTATGTGCCCGGGTTGGAAGACTGACTGGAGACAGATCCAAGGCCTTCCTCTGTGAACTGCATCTTATAAAGGCGGTTGTAAAGGTCGCTCCTCTCAAGGAGCTCATTGTGCGTACCCTTTTCGACCAGCTCCCCATGGTCCAGCAAGAGGATTTGATCTGCCTGATGAACCGTGGAGAGTCTGTGGGCTATGACAAGAATCGTCCTTCCCTTTGCAAGGCGGCCTATCGCTTCTCTAACCTTCATGTCCGTCTCCGGATCGAGCCCCATCGAAGGCTCGTCCAGGATGAGTATGGGCGCATCTTTGATGATGGCTCGCGCTATGGAAATCCTCTGTCTCTGGCCGACCGAGAGGGTTGCGCCACGTTCCCCCAGTATCGTCTCATATCCATCAGGCAGCCTGGCTATGAACTCGTGGGCATTCGCCTGACCTGCTGCGGAGATAATCTCTTCTATCGAGGCATCAGGCTTTCCGTATGCTATGTTCTCCCTGATGCTGAATCCAAAGAGAATTGGCTCCTGAAGAACTATTCCGATCTGCTCCCTCAAAGACTCAAGTTTGTAGTGCCGTATGTTGTCCCCATCAATGCGAATCCTTCCCTCCTGCGGGTCGTGGAGCCGCAATATGAGGCCGACAATGGTCGACTTCCCTGCACCTGTAGGCCCCACAATGGCCACAAACTGGCCCGGCTTGATAGAGAAGCTGACATTTTTGAGTGCGGACTTTTCCGGCTCATAGGAGAAATTCACGTTCTTGAAGGATATGGCACCCCGGAATCTGGGTGCCTCGACCGCGTGTTTCGAATCCCTTATCTTGGGCTCCACCTCCAGCACCTCGATCACCCTCTCACCACACGCCATAGCCTTCGCCACTCTTTTTGTAAGCTTGGAGATGTCCCGTATCGGCCTGTACATCTGGCGCAGGTAGGCCATGAAGACTATGAGATCGCCTGGAGTCAAGGCCCCTCCAAGCACCTTCCTCACGCCGAACCATATGACGAAACAGGTGCCGAAGGCGAGGATAATTTCGACAGCCCTGTAAAGCTGAGCCTCCAGCCTGGTGGCCCTCAGCCCGGTCTTGAAGCTCTTCCGGCTGTACTTCTTGAACCGCACGTTTTCAAGTTCCTGTCGAGCGAAGCTCTGCACCAATTTTATGGAGCTCATCGCCTCGTGGGCTATCGTGGCCAGGGCGCTCTCTTTCTTACGCTGCCTCCTCGAAGCGCGTCCTATCTCACCAGAGATTCGGAAGACAGCCAGGAAGAGAAAGGGGACGACACTCAGTGCGGCGAGAGTCAGGCCCCAGTCCATCCAGAACATGATGGCGATCATTCCGAACAGAATCAGGAAGCTGCTCAGAAAGGTCAGCACTGAGGCGACCAACATCTCCTTGAGCATATTTATGTCCCCGGTCAACCTCATGAGAAGGTCTCCGGACCTGCTCTTGTCGTGAAAGGAGAGGGAGAGATTTTGAAGGTGTCTGAACAGCCTACGCCTTATGGCGAAGACGACGCCCTGTCCACTGCTGGCCACAAGCCATGTCTGAAAGTAGTTCAGGATTCCACTCAGGATTGCGATACCTATGATCGCAGAACAGGCGATTGTAAGAACCTTCACCTTGGAACCTGTGAGGACGTCAAGCGGTACAACAATAGGACCCAGTCTGAAAGGTTTCTCTCCATCAAACAGGACATAATCGAAGACGACCTTTATCGGCCAGGGGCGAAGGAGATTCATGAGGATCACCCCAAAGGTACAGGCCAGTGCCACGGAAAACTTACCGTAGTATGGCCTGAGATGAGTGCCAAAGTAGGAGTAGATGCGCCTCAGGTCCTTCAGGCGGGCCTCCGTAGTCGCTGCTCCAATTCTGAGCTTCAGCAAAGCCATTCGTCCTCACCGTTGCGCTGGAGAGATGGGCGGGGCAGGATGGCCGAGGATCTTGTAGAGCTGAGGAGACTGCCTCTCGCCAAGCATGGAGGCTATCTCAACCACCCTCTTGACCTTCCCATCCCAGGAATGCCTCTCCAGAACCATTTTGCGGGCCCTCTGTCCAAGCTCGAGCCGGAGTTCCTTATTGCGACTCAAAAGGGTTAGGCAGTCCATGAGCCCTTTTCTGTCGCCGGGGGCGTATAGCAACCCTGTCTCGTGATTCTCAATCACGTCCGATGGTTGCCCCTGCGCGCTCGCTACTATCGGTTTTGCCATCGCAGCATACTCGAAGATCTTGAGGGGAGAAAAGTAGAAATCATCCATTGGTGGATATGGGGCAACAGTCACGTCCATAGATGCTATGTATGTTGGTACAAGATGGTGGGGAACTTTCCCGGCCAGCACAGCTCTATCTTCCAGGCAGTTCTTCTTGAGATACTTTTGAGTCCAGTCTCTCAGAGGACCATCGCCAACTATCAGGAGCCTCCAGTTCAGCCTGGTGAGGGAGAGCTCCCGGAATGCGTCCACAAGTATGTCTATGCCGTGCCACGGCTTGATACTCCCCACGAAACCCACAACGAAGTCGTCCTTGCCGATATTCAACTTTTCTCTGACATAGCCGCCGTCAATGTCTGGGTCGAAGACCCGAGGGTCAACCCCGTTGGGAATGACGAATGTTCTCTGCCGGGATGCTCCTCTGTCAATGGCATATCTGCGGAGTTCCTCTGAAACTGCAAAAAGCCCATCAGCAGCCGTGAAAAGTTCTTTCTCAATCGCATGGGCAAGCACAGAAAGGTCCATGCCGCGATAGACCTCCTGCTCCGTGGGAAGAGGGGAGTTAACCTCAAGAAGATAGGGGATACCCCAGTTCTGTGCTAATTGAGCGCCCACGAAGCTCCAGAGGGAATACCGCTCATAGATCACATCCCACTTCTGTCTCTTCAAGAGCCCCTTCAGCTTCCTTCTGAGGGAGCTGTTCATCTGCAGACAGTAGAACTCGTGTGGCAGATTCTCTCTGTCACCCATACTCCGTGTAGTAGAGGCGACTCTCAAGGCCATCTCTTCAGGTGTGAGCTCCCACACAGGTATATCATATCCCAACTTATCTCCCTCTCCCAACCTGGCCACTACAATCTCAACCTGGTTGCCACGCTCTCTCAGTGCACGAACAAACTCTCTCACATGGACGGAAGAACCCTTCGAGCCGAGGAGTGGTATCCCCATGTCCGCGCAAACATAGATCACCCTCAACCCCGGTTTTCCTTCGGGTGTGAGTGAAGGAGCTGCCGTTGGCTTCAATGGTTCCGAAGATTGGCCCCTTCTGCGGAGACTATCGAGCAGAAGTTCATAGACCACACCGGCGTTCCGGCTCACCTCAAACTGTCTTTCTACTTTCTTTCTTGCTTCCACAGCCAGGCGTGCTCGAAGTTGGGCGTCGGAAAGCAGTTTCTTTAGCGCATCTGCCAGCGCCAGTGCGTCATTCTGGGGGACTACGAGGCCGGTCTTCCCGTCGTCTATGATCTCGGGAATGCCAGTGAGATCAGTTGAGATAACAGGCAGGCCTACAGCCATCGACTCCAACAGAACGGTTGGAAGAGCGTCCTTGTTTCCGTCTTCTGCAACCACACAGGGTAGGGCGAAGACGGTTGCTTTTCTAAGCCTCTGCACCAGCTCCGAATGCCGCTCAGCCTTCTTCAGCGAGACCGCATCTCCCAGGCCGTACCTTTCGATGAGGCTCTTCAGGAGAGGCCTTTCTGGGCCGTATCCAACTATCTCACATCTGAAGTCGACGCCCCACTCCCTCAATATTCTGCACGCCTCCACCAGGTAGGTGAACCCTTTCTTTTCCACCAAACGCCCCACGCCCAGGATGTGTGATTCCTCCCTTTCTGCTCTGTGGTTGGGACGAAAGACAGTGAGGTCAATGCCGTTATAAACCACGCGCACCTTCTGTTTCACAACCTCGCCGCAGAGGCCAGTCAGATAGCTCTTATTGAAATGGCTCACAGTTACTACAAAGTCGGCAAGGGATATCTTCTGTTTGAGGAGCCTGGAGTCGAGGTTGTTCAGGAATATATCCTTGGCGTGAGCGGTGAAGCTGTAGGGGATGCCAGATATTAGATGGGCGAACATCGCCACTCGGGTTGCGGTGCTCGCAAAATGGGCGTGGAGATGGGCAACTCCGGTCTGGTGCAGTTGGTCAACCAGAAGACCAGCCTGAAGGAACCTGGTCAGAGCGGACCTCTTTCTCCTAGAGAGCGCGCTCAAGAGCGCTCTCAGATACCTGCCTCTGAATTTGAGGAGGAGACGCCGATGCACTCTGAGAACGGGTGCCGATCCGCGGAGGGTGAGGTATGTGGCCTCTGCCCTCACCTGCGTCACCCTGGTGTGGAACCGCCCTATTTTTGGCCTCTTCAGCGAAAAGATATGGATATCCATACCCCTTCTCTCCAGCTCCAGGATTTCGTTCACGATGAAGGTTTCGGAAAACCGTGGATACATCTTCAGAACATATCCTATCTTGGAAGATGGTTTTTTGTCTACCATCCTTGGCCCACCTTATGAAGAGTCTGAATCCTTGAGGAACACAAAAGTTCCTGTACCAACCTACTCACCTTCGCAAGACCATCCATCTCTATAGTGCCGCTTGGCACCTCAAAACCCTCCATGCTGGATAAGACTTCTCTTCTCAGCACCTCTGGAGTCAGTGACTCGGGATGAATCATCTTGATCAAACCCAACCTCTCCATTCTCTCAGCCCTGAGAAGTTGTTCCAGTCGAGGGAAAACTCTTGGGATTATTATGGACGGCTTTCTTAAAGATAGAATCTCGCACACTGTGTTGTAGCCGCCCATGGAGACGACAAGATCGGCTGCATTGATGTAACTGAGGAAGTCAGAGGTAAAGTCTATCACTTTGACCGGCCAGTCCGGGTCGAGTAAAGGCACAAGTCGGGACCGGTCCTCCCTGCTCATGAATGGCCCGGTCACAATGAGGGTATCGTAGAGAAAATGCCCTTTGAAGTGGGCGAGCCCTTTCAGATAGTTTTGGATTACAGGAAGACCGTCTTCTCCACCTCCTATGGCCACCAGTACCAGGCGGCTGGTCTTCATACCGAGTTCTTTTCGTACCTCATCCTTTGGTCGAATTGGATCCTCCCTGGATATGTATCCCGCATACTTGACCTTCGTTCTTGCGCTGCTGGCGATGCCATATTCAGATACTACATCGCAGATGGACTGGCAGCCGTAGACTATTACGAGGTCGTAGACCTTCTCCAGAAGAGTGTATATTTGCTGCTTAGCCCAAATCCTTCGAATTTTAGGTCCTTCGTCTATGATGTCTCGCAACCCCAAAATGATTTTCGTATCCGGTAACGTCCTTTTGACCATGAAGAGAGTCCTTCTTATCTCATCCGTCATACCGGCAGGTGAATGGTCGACGATGAACACGTCCGGCCTGAAATTGGCCGCAGTTTGACGGATAATTGCCTCCCGAAGAGAGGTTATCTCCTTCAGGGTGAGACGGAGATGGCGGGACTTATACTCCCCTGAGATGTCCTTGGTCACACTGGGGATCTTCACATAGTCGAATTTTCCGGGGAGGAAGAAACAGTGGGCAAGGGGAGATCCGGTCAGAAGTAGAGCGCAGCTGCTCTCAAAATCCTTTACCAATCTGGCACCAACAGCTGTGTTTCTGCGTATGTGTCCCAGGCCATATGTGTCGTGGCCGTAGAGAAGTATCTTGAGACTCGGTCTATCTGGCCTGTTTATCATGATCGATGTCCATCTCCTACTGGAAAATGACCATTCTCTTCCTTGTTGCCGCTTTTGTGGAGTTCGGAAACTTGAGCTTGACCCTCCACTCATACGTGCCTGGCTGAACAGGGCTCCCTGAAGAGCCCCCCTCGTTCATAACACCATCAAAGGTAGCAATAGTGTCCGAATTCTTCGTCGAAGACCAGATGAGGCTGTCGTACTCACTATAGAGTCTCGTGTTGTTCCACTCTATCTGGTTCTGATAAGCGGACCAGACGAAATCGAGGAGATTGAAGGGATCAGGGGTTGGCACCGAGTCGCCCTCTCCAGGCTCGAGTAGACTGAGTCCGTGAGTGGAGACGTCCATAGTAGGAACGACCACTTCCGGGGTGTCAGGGTTGAGGGAGAATATGTATCTCACATAGCCGAACTCATCAGGGACCTCAGATACTGTTTTGACCAACCAGCGGCCGTGGGGGACATCGTAGAACCTGTAGTCCCCGCTCTGATCGGTGATGGTTGTGTCGAGAAGGGTGTAGTTCTCATCGTTGTAGAGACTGACTGTCGTTCCTACGAATGGCTGTGAATACTTCACCACACTCCCCTCTACCGATGGTGTCGGCTGGGGTTCCGTGGGATTGTTGCTGCAGCCTGAGGAGAGAAACAGAAAGGCTGCAGCCAGATACGCCAGTCCGGGATGAAATCGTCTTGTCAGCTTCATGAGCATCGTCTCCTCTCATTCCAGAAGCACCAGCTTCCGGGTGAAGCTAGAGTTTCCTGCGGTCAGTTTACATAAGTAGACTCCTGCGGCGACTTTCCTGCCAGATGAGTCCTTGCCATCCCAGGTAGTTGAGTGATGGCCCGGTCCCACAGTTCTGTCCACAAGGGTCATCAACAGTCTGCCAGCCAGATCGTAGACGGACAAAGTTGTGCGTCGGGCATCTGGAAGAGTGTAGCGAACCGTCGTGGTGCGGATGAAGGGGTTGGGGGAGTTCTGGTACAATCGCAAGCTGGAGACTGAAAAATCGAAATCAGGCTCCTCGTCTATCCCCACAGGGCTCGTCCCTATGGCATAGAGCTTTCCGTCCCAGGAGCCGAAGTAGATGGTGCCTGTTGAGTCTATGGCTGGTGAGGAGCGGATTGAACCGCCCACCCGGATACTCCACTTGAGAGACCCACCGGGGTAGATAGCGTAGAAGGTGGAGTCTTCGGAGCCAATATATACTACCCCAGCCGAGTCGAGCGCAGGAGATCCGCGGACTGTCCCACCAGTACTGTATTTCCAGGTCTGGTTACCGGCGGAATCTATAGCCTCCAGCCTGACTCCAAGCCCAATGTATATGGTGCCATCAGAACCGACTGCCGGCGTAGAGTAGATTCTGTGTACGGTCGGATATCTCCACTTGATCTGTGGGACCGTCGGGTCTATCGCGTATATTAGACTGTCGTTTGACCCAGCATAAACTGTCCCGTCTGGGCCTATGACAGGTGAGGTGTATCGTATAGGTCCTCCTGTGAGCATCTTCCACCTCTCACTCCCGTCGGGTCTAATCGCATACAGGTGAGAGTCCTCAGATCCCACGTAGATTGTCCCGTCCGGCCCCAGTGCCGGTGAGGAGAAAATGGGGCCGCCGGTTGGGAATACCCATTTCAGTGTCCCATTTGCGTTAATGGCATAGAGACATGAGTCGAGCGAGCCCACATAGATGGTCCCGTCCGGGCCGATAGCAGGTGAGGAGCGGACTGCGCCGCCAGTGGGCCACGTCCACTTGAGGGTGCTGTCTGAATTAAAGGCGTACAGGTTTCTGTCGTCGCAGCCAATGTAAATGGTTGCGTCAGAGGAGACCGCCGGCGAACTGTACTTCAATTTGGCAGGAACATCGTAGCGCCATTTGAGCGTGCCGTCATGATTCACAGCGTAGAGAAACTCGTCCCTTGAACCGATGTAGATGGTCCCGTCAGAACCGATAGCCGGAGAAGAGTGGTAGATGGTGTCCAGCGTCTGATAGGCCCACTTGATGTAGGGCTGAGAATAGGCCCCGTAGGGGCTGTGGCCTGTGTGTTTCATATCGTGATGAAACATTGGCCAGGGACTGTCGGCCAACTGTGCGTAGGCGCCTGCAACCAGCAGGGAGAGGATTCCCAGAAAGCTCAAGAAGGCAAAAACTCTGCCCTTGCTCATATCAACGTCCAGTTAGAGGGTGAGCCTTGATCCAACAGTAAAGGTATTCACTCTGTAACTTCTCTCCTCTTCTTCCCTGCTGGAGTCTTTTTCCCTCCGTTCGTAGCCGAGAAGAAGATCAAGGATTTTCAGGATCTTGATTGTCGCTTTGGCTCTCAGAGCCGACCTTGCATCGATTCTGCCGAAGTTCGAGTTCTCCAGATGTGGCGTTAAGTACCTCCTATCGCCGACCTGGTAACCCAGTTCAAGGCCAAGTCGAGGGGCGAGTTGAGACCTGAGGGAGAAGGCAATACGTTGGGCTCTGAAATCATAGTTATCATCCTCTGCCTTCCTATTTCGCCACTCGAAGCCCATGCAGGGTCGCAGCAGACGACCTGATTCATATTCGAGTTCAAGCTCGAGAATGTCTGTTTTGTTATCCCTATGGTCGTGAATTTGTACGAAATCCTCCAACCTTACCTCGTAGGCAAATGACGCTTCCCAGTCTTCGGAGAGCTCTTGAGACAGTTGAACCCCCGCGAGGTGTCTGGAGTAGGTGGCGTCGCCAGTTGAACTGGGGAAGTAGAGGCGTTTGGGAATGAACTCGTACTTCAGTTGGAGAGATGTTCTGCCGGCCGAGGAGCGGATTCTGGCGAAATAGCGCTGGTTGTTGTTGTCTTGAAATTCTGAATAGAAGTTCGCTTCTCCGCCAAGACGGACCTCAGCCTTTGACCTGTTCAGGAGACGTCCTTTCAGTTTGATCTCTCCTCCCAGCACATATATGAAGTCGCTACCCCGGGTGGTGTAGCCAGGATTGGCCTGGTCAGTACGCTGCCACTCGAGGCCGCTGCTGGCACTCAGTTCGCTCGCCACTGCGCTCTTAGACACTGTCGATGCAAGCGCAGATACGAGGAGACCTGATATGAGCCAAAGCCTGACACAAAAGATCCTGAACAGTTTTGCACCTCTCTGTGCGCAAATGGTGGGGCTATCTACCCAATAGAGATCCGAAGATTCCATCGAAGCGCTTTGCTTCCGTTCGCTATCACTCCTTCCGAGTCGAGGTACGCCCCAGGAATCCATGACCGCCGGCCAAGGAGGATTATAGGTCAATCCCGTGACGGCGTCAACTCTGCGATCCAGCAAACCTTGACGTGCGACCGGCCATTCGAGCCAAGGTATGTGAGAGCCACTGCAAGACGATGTCCCTCATCTGCCGGACCAGGAGGCAGTTCTCCAGGTGCACATACTATTCAGATTCTACATCCGAATATCGCAAGATTTGTGCCGGCCAACTGGCCTCAGGTCCAGGGGCGTAACTTTAAGTCCCGTAATGTAATGCCTTTGGTGGTCACGCACGGAAGGTGTGCCGTTGCGGGGAATAACGACCCAGTGTGAAACGACATGGGGCAAATTGCCTCTGTACGATGTGAACGGGTACCGACCTGTTCACTTTCGCCACCTCTTCTGCAATTTGGAATGTCTCCCTGCGTCGTGTTTGCAAATTCCTCCCGAGCATCAACCATAAGATTAGAAACGAAATGGACGCGGCAACCCTCCTTCGCCCAGTCTTCGCCAGACTACGCCCTTCGTGGCCTGGTCTGACTTCACTCAGGAAAAACTCCGAATCTGCTTTTCCCCGATTTTCCTACCACCCGACAGAAAGAAAAGTGTCATTGCGAGCCACCTAAGGTGGCGAAGCAATCTCTCTCAAGCAGATCCTTCGACTCCCAGAATCCTGTGGCTTCCCGGGTTTCAATTTCGTAATTTCGTCGGGAGTGTGGCGGTTGGGGCCGGGAATTTCGGATTTTCGTGTTTTTGACTTTATTTTCGATCTTCGATTTTCTATTTTCGTATTTTCGGATTAGGGTGTCTTCAGCCCGGTTATGTAAAATGCGACATTTGCTGTGAGGTCTACGTTTTCTATGAATATCTTTTCGAACCGGACTTCGGCTCTTATGTTCCACGTGTCAGTCACGAAAATTCTGCCTCCGCCTCCAAACCTCAGGAGCAGTCCACTTTCGCTGTCGTCGTATCCATTGAAGGACGTCGAGAAGTTCACAAATCCGAGCCCCAATAACCCATAGGGTACGGTAGGTGATCCGGTCTCAAAGTGCTCCAGGACGCTGCCAACCAGGGTAAGGGCCTTGGTCGAGTATCCGTCATCGCCCCAGCTCATCAAACCGATCGTGCCTGTTAGCTCTATCTGTTCCGTGGCAAAATACCCAAAAGTAGGTTCGAGATGGATGAAGTACCCTCCATCCGAGGCTGGAGCTGGCTGCATCCCCCCAAAGGTCATGAACATGCCGCTGAAGTTCATGAGCATTCCGCCACCAAATTCCACCATGCCGGCTGACAAATCGCCAAGCTGTCTCTTCGGCAGTACCAGGATTTCTCCTGCTTCGAACTGCTTGACCACCTTAGGTCGCCTCTCCTCCGTGAATACTATATCTCCAAGTTCGCCATGAACCCAGCCCTTCACACCGACGAGATACATTATTTGAACCCATTCCCCCTTCTGGCCCAGAACCTCGTATCGATCGCCCTCGGATAGACTGGTCACGATGTCGTGCTTTGTCCCGGGCCCGCTCCTGACGTTTGCCCTCTCAGCACTAATCTCTAGCATCTCTACTCCGAATCCAGTGGATGCAAACATCAAAAGGGCCACAGCCAATGCGCCCGAAAGCCTCTTCATGTCTCCTCCTTTCCCTTGCGGGAATTACAGGTTACTAACTACGAAACCTGCCACGCTTGCCCCAGCACAAACAAAAAGTCATTGCAAGGCGTCCTGAATCAATCGAAGGGCGAGCCGTGGCAATCTGGGTGAAGAAGAATTGAATGTCGCGAAGAGTCCGCTGGGAACGCGCATGCTGCTTGTCGAAATTCAAAACAAAACCCTGTCTTGAATTTGGGATTTAGGATTTATATCACAACAAATCCTAATATCGAATATCTAAATTCTAAACAATCTCAAAATTCTAATACCTAATCTCAAAACACCCCGTTTAGGACATTTGAATTTTGGTCATTAGATATTGTTCAGGATTTAGGATTTCGGATTTAGAATTTGGTTTTAAGTGGTGCCGAGGCGCAGAATCGAACTGCGGACACCGGGATTTTCAGTCCCGTGCTCTACCGACTGAGCTACCTCGGCAACTTTTTTGTTTTCAAGGACTTCCACGAGTCCCAATGCCTCTGATTTTCCGCCCTGTGCCAAATTTGTGCCAAATCGTAGTCAGAGAATCAACAGCATTCTGTAGATGAGCTTTTGACAGATGTGAGTATTTCATGGTCATTCTCATCGTCTTGTGACCCAGGAGCTCCTGAACTGTCCTCAAATCGACCCCGCTCATCACAAGATAAGAAGCAAACGTGTGGCGAAGGTCATGGAACCTGAAGTCCTCAATTTCTGCCCTGCGTAAGGCTGCCTTGAATCCTTTCTGAACCTTTGCGAAGGGCCTTCCATCCCTGTTGCAGAAGACGAAATCACTCATGATGTGTCGCGGCGAGATGTTGAGCGCATAATGAAGGACATCATTTATCGGGATTACTCTGCGTTCGTTGTTCTTCGTGTTTTCAACTGTTATTGTCTTAGTGGGGAAATCTATATCTTTCCACCTGAGATTCAATATTTCCGACCTCCTCATTCCCGTGTGGAGAGCAGTAATCACTATTGATCTGACGTGCAGGGCGCAGTTTTGCAGGAGCCGTTGGACCTCTTCCGGTTGTAGAAATCTGACTCTTCCCGGAGGCTCCTTGAGAAGCCTTACGCCTTTCATAGGATTGGTCGCTACATATCCCCATTCAATAGCCTTGTTGAACATGTGCCTCAAACAAGCCAGTTCCCGATTGACAGTAGCAGGCCCTGCCTTGGCCAGCCTT